>NZ_JAIMIA010000114.1 GCF_019966495.1 Tateyamaria pelophila
GCCGCCGAACAAGCAAAGGGGCCTGGGCGCCCAGCTCAAAGAGCGACACCGGCTAACATCCAAGCTGATTGACGCGCCGCGACAATCAAAAACACAAAACCCTTGATCGCGATAGAAAACGACGGCATCGTCTCAAGTGTCGCGACCAAGGATTCTCATCCTGATTGACGCGCTCCTCGCATCCAGATTGTCGCGCTACAGCCTCGAGCCTGCAGTTGAAAAAAGGGGGGCGTGAACGTCTGATGCACTGGCCGGCAGGGTATCGCGAAGCGATGTACGAGAGGGGGCCGGAGCAAAGGAAGTATGAACACGAAGCTGCATGCGGTCACCGACGTCAAAGGCGCCCGATCCGGTTCGTCATGACCGCCGGTCAGGTCCGCGATTACACTGGGGCCAGAGCCTTGGTGGAAGGCCAGCCATCCACCGACTGGTTATTCGGTCCCTCTCATCGAAACTGCGTTTCGACTGCCGGGCAGTGATCGAGATGATGTTCGGTCGCCTGAAAGACTGGAGACGGACCGCCACCCGATACGACAGATGCCCGAAGGTGTTCCTGTCGGCGATCGCTCTCGCAGCAAACAACCTGTTTTGGCTCTAAATCAATAAGATGCCGCAACGGGCCACGCGTTGCGCATCACTCTTACCACTTGCCAGATCACTGCTGCGCTGTCGCCATTCCCGTATCAAACCTAATTGGAGGAAGCGGGGATGAGACTGTTTATCGGATTGAATGTGTCACTGGCCAAGACGGCGATCTGCGCGGTCAGCGAGCATGGAAAGATCGTTCGGGAAGCTGAGATCGTCAGCGAACCAGAGTCGCTACTAGCGTGGCTGCAGGCTCCGGCCGGGGATATAGCCGCCATGGGCTTTGAGGCTGGCCCCCTTGTCACAGTGGTTGCATCGTGGGCTGACGGATGCCGGGCTGGATGCTGTTCTGATGGAAACGCCGCAGGTGAAAGGCGCCTCGAAGGCCGTGCCGATCAAGACTGATCGTAGCAATGCCAAAGGCATTGTGCACCTGCTCCACCTCGGTTGGTTCCGCCCGGTCCATTGCAAGTCGATCTCGGCGCAGGAGGTTCGTGGCATTCTGAGTAACCGTAGGGCAATCAGCAGAACGCTCGCACTGGAGATGTCACTGCGCGGGCTCTTGCGGAACTTTGGGTGGAAGGTCGGGGCGATCTCCCGTGGAAGGTTCGGAATCCTGCTGACGGCAATGCGATGCGCGAGATGGCGACAGCTTCCATGTTGCGTGCAAAGGCGTCGTTACGTCAGGAAACTGGCGAGCCTCGAAAGGCTGGTCCGGCAAATGGCTCAGGACGGACCGGTCTGCGTGCGACTGATGACGATGCCAGGGATTGGTGCCGTTATCGCGCTGGCTTACTGATCCGCCGACGACGACCCAGAGCGCTTTACCTCTTCGAAGACTGTTAGCCCTGGGTCGGCCTGGCGCCGCCGCGCAACCAGTCTCGCGAGCGCGATATCTCGGGTGGCATAACCAAGGCAGGTGACGTGAAGCTCAGGCGTGCGTTGTGCCAGGTGGCTTCCGTCATGATCAACCGGGGCCGAGCCACATCGCTGAGAACCTGGGACGCCAAGGCTGCAACTTGCAAAGACAGGAAACGAGCCATGGAGGCCTTGGCACGCCGGATCTCAGTTATCCCCCATCGAATGCAGGTCGACGGAACGGCATTCAGGATGGTGGCAGCCAGCAGCTGACCACGGACCGAAGCATGTGCCCAAAGGCCCTCATTACAGGGCGACGTGAAGATCAGGCGCTGACACCGCAAATGCGGCTCTGCTGCTTCGGCAGGATGAGTCTTTTTGTGCAAAATGACTTGACTGGGACAGGCGCGCTACCGAATTCTGGAGTCTAAGAACAGACGTGAGTTCGCTGCCTGGCTCGGGCTTCCACCGTTGAACAGGTCGCGTGGAAGCAAAGAGCGCTTGGGCAGGATCCGCGATAAGAGCGACCGCTATCTCGGACGATTACTCGTGATCGGCATGACCTCTCAAATTCAGCGGTCCGTGGATACCCGGGACGTGTGCATCCATGGATCATGCAGCTTCCTGAACGCAAACCCGTGCGCCTTGCAACGACTGCTATGGCGAAGATGGCGGCGAGGATCTTCTGGGCGATCCTCACCAAAGACACGTATGACCGCCAAGCTGCAGCATAGAAGGAGCCGAACAAACCCGAATTGCAAGATGAATGTCATGATGGTCCGTGCGGTCATCCGAAAACCTGAAATCCCATGCTTTATCCTGAACTCACAGGTTCGCGTCGCCGATTGGGAGCAGGTTTACGGAACCCATCACGGCCAGCGGCAAATATCAACGCCGTGATCAAAGGCCGCACATAGGATTGTACTGACTTACCACGCAATCAACGCATTTTTTCCCTGCAAAGCAGACGCCATTCACACAGGGCAAAGCTGCGTTTTGCCCATGCAGCGAATGCTCACCCAAAAATCTTTCGCGGCTGCGGCTGTCTCATCGTTGCAATACAGCCAATCTCACCGAAGCGGCTAATGAAACTCATTATGTGACACCGAATTCAAACCGCCCCTTCGCTGCGCCCGGTCTCAACAATCGAAACGCGGACTTTTCTACCGTTCGCTGCAACTGCGAAATTCCCTCCATTTTGAAGAACCGACCCTGAGCATGGGTGGAGTCCGGGCATTCGCGCAGTCGCAACAGAATCTGAAAAGAAATGTGGAAGCGGACATTCAAGTCGTGTGTGTTAGCTCGCAGTTGACCACAAAACAATGGTGGGACACCCCAATCCGTCGCAGAGCAACCAAGAAAGCACCTAGGCTAAGCCGAGTGCGGAGGTTTTCACAGAGACACATCTGTCTTTTGAGCCTGTCTTATAAGCTCTGCCAAGAATAGCTTTTCTGCTGGCAAAGAATACGCGCGGTTTCGCCGCGCCAGCATTAGTTCGCGTCGCCAGTGGGTGACGGGAAGCGGAATAGGGCAGACAAGGCCATTTTTTTCTTCTTGCTCAAAGATGACCCGTGTCATCATCGTAAGATAGTCTTCACCACAGACGATTGTTTTGAGCGTATGAACGGAATTTGTCGCGACAACGGGCGTTGGCGGCTCCAATCCGTTCCTGCGAAACAGGTTGTCGAAACCGAACCAGATCGCGTTGCCCTTTTCGGGCAGGACCCAGCGGTAGGTGGTCAGGTCTTCGAGGGCCAGGTGATCTTTTGAAAAAATGGGATGCAGCGTTCTGGCTGCGACACACACTTCCTCATCGCCGATCGGCGTGACCACCACGTCCGGCGCAAAATCAATGGCAATGTCTCCTATGATCGCGAAATCAACCTGCCCGCTTGCAACGGCACTCAGCATCGTATCCCCGGCCCCTTCGATCACCTGAACCTGAATTTCAGGCGCAATCCTGTTGACGGCTGCCAAAGTCGGCTCAAGCAGGGTGTTCACGGCACTGGGGACAAGCCCGACACGGACAAAACCGGAGGCCGCCCCGTTCAGCATGCGGATTTCTTCGATCAGGCGCGAGGTTTCAAACTCAACCCTTTCGCCATGCCGCTTCACCGCATGCCCGAAAGAGGTCAGCGTCATCCCACCCGCGTGCCGCTGAAACAGCGCAGCACCGAGAGAGGCTTCCAATCGTCTAAGCGAGCGGCTCAGCGCCGGTTGGGTCATGCCAATCAATTCAGCAGCAGCGTTTATTGATCCAGCCCGGGCGATCGACAAGAATACCCGTAGTTCTCTATGATTAAGTAACATTACAAAATGTTATGGCTATGACTTCAAAAAGCAATACTCAAGCGCATTCATAGTCTGTTTAAGTAATGTTGTGGCATTTTGGGAGATGAGCCTTGGGGGCTGACGGCACATCCAATACCGACAGGGTATATCTGGATTATACCCAAAACGCGCTGGATCGCGCATATGACCAGTCACAGTGGGCACCCAATATGCCTGACATGATCAAAACCTGGTCTGAACGAGGCGAAGAGTGCCGCAAACACTCCGATTATTCCGAACACGCATATGGGCTGGACACGCGAGAGCGCGTCGACGTTTTCGATGCTTCTGGTCAAATCTTACACTTCCATATCCACGGCGGCGCTTGGCGCGGTCAGTCAAAGGAAGGCTGCAGCTTTCTCGCGCCGGCCATGCAGTCCATCAATGTGCCCTTCATCGTGCCGGAATTCGGCCTTCTGCCCCACCAGCGAATGCCAGAGGTCTTCGCGCAGATCGCACGTGCCCTCGTCTGGACATATGAGACCTTTGTGGCAACCGGCCGAGCAAAGGAGATCGTGATATCGGGCCATTCCTCCGGTGCGCATATGGCCGCCTTGCTGGCGTCACACGATTTCGGCAAGACCGTGCCGCTCTCTGCATTGCGCGCGGTTCTTTGTCTGAGCGGTTCATATGACCTTGCGCCCGTACTTTTGAGCGCGCGGCGCAACTACATCGACCTGACACCGCAAGAACAAAGAACTCTCAGCCCCATTGAACGGATAGGCGAGACGCGCTTGCCGTTGCATCTTTTTTTCGGTGAGGCGGAATCTCCGGAGTTCATACGGCAGTCCCGCGCCTATGCCGCTGCCCTCGCAAAAGATGGCAAGCTTGCCGCCTGCGTTCAGGTCCCAGGCGCAAATCACTTTGAAATGGCGGATCAACTGGCATCGCTGGATACCCCTGCAGGATCCTGGCTCAGGACATTGATAACGATGCCGCACTCAGCATCCGATCTGCCGCCACAGTTCACATCCCAACCAACGCGGGTCATCGCATGAAACTTGCACAGGCACGAAACCGGTGCCCATTCAAAAACGAAACAACAAAGGAGACGTCACCATGAAGATTATTAAAGCAAGCGCTCTTGCTGCCCTTCTTGCCATCTCAACCGGGGCTGCAGCTCATGCAGATCAGGGACTTGTCGCAGTTGGTACCCTGCCACAAGGATCGCTGGGTTATGCAATCGCAGCCGGTGTCGCGCAGGTCGTCACCGAGAACACCGACCTCAGCATGCGCGCCGTCGGCCAGGGCGGCTCTTCCGTCTTCATCCCTGCCCTGAACCGGGGCGAGATTGATTTCTCGACGTCCAACACATTCGAGGCTGTCTTTGCGACCCAAGGTACGGGAAACTTCGCCGGCAATGCCAATCCCAACATCCGCGTGGCCGCCATGCTGCAGCCGTTTGAGGTGGGGATAATGGTCGCTGCGGACAGCGATATCACCTCTCTTGAGGACCTGCGCGGGCAGCCCTTCCCCATCGGATATGCACGACAGAGACTTGTCGGTGTCATGCAGGACGCGGTTTTTGAAGCAGCCGGGCTCAGCTCTGACGATCTTGACGGTGTACCGGTGCCGAACTTTGTGGAAGGCGCGAAACTGTTGGCACAGGGAACAGTCGCTGGCGTGATGCTCGCACCGGGCTCTGGTGTGGTGCGTCAAACCATGGCGCAGGTGCCCGTCAGATTTATCACGGTCATTGACGGCGAAGAAGCCGCCGCAGCCGTGAGCCGGTCCTTGCCCGGCAGCTATGTTGGCCGTGTCGAGCCTGTTGACCGGATGCCCGAGATAACCGAGCCGGTTGACCTGATCGGCTATCAGTATGCCTTGCTGACACATGCCGACGCATCCGATGACACGGTCTATGCGGCGGTAAAGGCGCTTTACGAAAACAAGGCGGCGCTTGCGGAAACCCATGGCTCCTTCCGGCGGTTTGATCCGTCGCGCATGGCTGTGACGGTCGAAGGGTCGACCTTTCACCCCGGGGCGGAACGCTTCTACCGCGAAGTCGGGTTGATTGAGTGAGCGAAGACACTTCTTCTGCACAACCCCGTGTACATGCAAGAGTTGCGCTGACCGCACAGATCATTGCGGTCAGCATGTGTGGGATATCAGTGGCCTGGGCTGCTGATCTACACAGGACGCTGCGCCTTGCCCTCTATACAGAGCAGTTTCTGGCGGCGGTCCTTGGCCTCGCGATTGCTTATGTTTTCCTGACTTCACCGCTCAAACGCGTGCCCTCTGCAATTGGCCGACCCATCGACTTCTTGCTGGCCACCGTTGCCTTGGCGGGCGGAATGTGGCTTGCACTGAGCTATCCCGATCTGTCTCTCGCAGCGGCCATTGATCCCGCCGCCGCGCTTTGGGTTTCAGTCGCCATTATCGTTACGCTATTGCTTGCCCTCTACCGTGTCGCGGGCTGGCCTCTGACGATCGTTGTACTGGCCTTCGCCGCATACGGTCTTTGGGGCTCGGCGTTGCCGGGGCAATTCCAGGCGTTGCCGATTTCACCCGAACGGCTGGCGTCGCAACTGGCGCTGGATACAGGCGGTATTCTTGGGACCCCCCTCGCCATTGCGGCAACCGTCGTGGTTGTGTTCGTCGCATTTGGACGGCTTCTGGACCACTTTGGCGGCGCTGCCTTCTTCACAGACCTCGCGACGGCTGTGATGGGCGGTTTCCGCGGTGGCGCGGCCAAGATATCGGTTGCCGCTTCCGCACTCTTCGGCTCCATCTCGGGAAGTGCCGTTTCCAACGTCGCGACCACGGGCGTGATCACCATTCCGCTGATGCGCCGGTCAGGTTTCAAACCGGAGACCGCGGCTGGCATCGAAGCGGTTGCGTCCACCGGCGGGCAACTCACACCCCCGGTGATGGGTGCTGCTGCCTTCCTGATGGCGGAATTCCTTAACATCCCCTATTCGGAGGTCGTATTCGCCGCACTCCTGCCTGCCGCCTTCTATTATTTCGCTCTGTTTTTGCAGGCGGACCTGGTGGCAGCACGCGACGGTATCTCCGGCACACCAGCCGAGGAACGCCTTGCACCGCGCGAGGTGCTTCGAAAAGGGTGGGTGTTCGTGCTTCCTTTCGCCGGTCTTGTCTGGTCGCTCTTTGCATTGAACTACCAACCTGCGGCGGCCGGGTTGGTCGCCAGTGGTACCCTTTTGCTATTAGCTGTTTTTCTTCCCGCTGCGCGACGCGGATTGCGGCCCGATAGATTGGCGGCCGCCATCGCGGCGGGCGGTCCAAGCTTTGCCCAGATCGTGGTCATCACTGCAGCAGCAGGCATCGTGATCGGGGTCTTAAACGAGACGGGATTGAGCTTTGGGATGACCTCATATCTTGTATCCTTTGCAAAAGACGAAGTGCTTACACTTCTTTTCCTGGCGGCGGCTGTCTCCATCGTACTCGGGATGGGCATGCCAACAATTGCGGTCTACGTGCTGCTGGCGGCACTGGTTGCGCCAGCGCTAGTGAGGCTGGGCATTGAGCCGATCGCGGCGCATCTGTTCGTCTTGTATTTCGGGATGATGTCGATGATCACACCCCCTGTCGCAATCGCAGCTTTCGCAGCGGCTTCTCTTTCGGGAGCGGGCCCAATGCGAACGGCCGTGGCAGCACTTCGATTTGGCTGGCCTGCATTCGTTTTGCCCTTTGCCTTTGCATACAACCGTGCCCTACTCCTGTCGGGTGGCGCAAGTGGGATGCTGACCATTCCATTGGCTCTGCTGGGCGTTGCTCTCGTCTCGATCTCATTTGCGGGTTGGTTCCGGGGCCCGTTGAACCCGGCCAAGCGCATCGCAGCGATGTTGATAGGGGCTGCGCTCATTGTTTGGCCAATATTCATTTGATGAAGGCACAGGTTTCCGCTGCATGGCGCCACACGGTTTTAAGATCACGCTCATTTCCCGCGCTACGAGCGCAAGCAGCACGGAATTCGAATTCACAGTGTGGGTTCTCCACCGCCGTAAGATCGGTCGCAACCAATCCGGTAGAGGGTTCGCAGGCCGCTGTCGTGGACGGGCCAAAACATGCGCAATTGGTCGGTCCCTATTCAGAGGTCGAGCTCCCGTTAAAATCACTGTCAGACTGTCCACAAGGGAGATGAATGATGGAATATTTTGCCGGTTTGGTAAAGTAGCTTTTCTTCATGATCGACGGCGCACCAGAGATAGTGGATCTCTGCATTGATCTTCACGACACCCCGTCCCGGTGCCATTGCCAGTTCGAATAGGATCGCATCTGCTGCACCCGTTTTCGTCGGATTTCTGAGGCGAACACTGTGCCGAAACCATTCCACCAGTATCGAACCGTTTCGTGGCTGATGTCGATACCGCGCTCGTGCAGCAAGTCCTCCTGATTCCTGAGCGACAGGGAAAATCTCATACAGCATGACCGCCAGTGAACCACGCCGGGTTTTCCGGAGGCTGATTTGTCTAAGTTACGCGGCCATGTTTGATCTTTCCACAGCTGCGCAGAAGTTTGCCTCGGCCTCTGCTGGCGGGATATACCCAATGGGTTCCAGCAGGCGGCGATTTTTGAGCCAGTCGACCCATTCGAGTGTGGCGAATTCCACGGCGACAAAGCTGCGCCATCGCCCACGACGGTGAATGACCTCTGCCCTGAAAAGACCGTTGATCGTCTCGACCAAGGCGTTCTGCGCCTTCAAACGGTCCCCCGGACCGTTTGATCCACTGGCGCGGACCAGCTTGAACTCGTAGCCGTCACCGACGCTGCCAAAGGAGGGCTCAATCCCCGCCTCGGCGAGGCGTTCGGTGTATTTGATCGAAAGGTATTGTGATCCGCGATCCGAGTGGTGCACCAGCCCCGCGCCAGGCCGCCGCTGATGAACAGCCTGTTCAAGAGCATCGATCACGAACCCGGCATGGGCCTTGCGGCTGAAACGCCAACCGACGATGCGGCGGGCGAATGCTTCGATGACAAACGCAACGCAGACGAGGCCCTGCCACGTCGTCACATAGGTAAAGTCGCTGACCCAGAGGACGTTAGCTGCGGGTGCCTTGACCTGAGTTTCACCTTGTCCAGCGGGCACGGTAGCGCCTTGTCGGATATTGTCGTCCTTGTTTTCTTGCCGCGAATGATGCCTTCCAGTCCCATATCGTTCATCAGCCGTGCCACCGTGCATCTGGCAGAATCAATGCCTTCTCGGTTCATCTGGTGCCAGACTTTGCGCACGCCTTAGACCTTGTAGTTCTGCTCCCAGACGCGCTCGATCTCGAGTCGCAGCGCCTTGTCGCGCTTGGCCCGAACCGACAGCAGATCAGGGTTCGGCCGCTTGGCCATGTGATCGTAGAACGAGGATGCGGCAATCGGCAGGTGCTTGCAGATCGGCTCGACCCCGATATCCCTGTTCTCTTCGATGAAGGCGATCATGTCTTGGACCGGCGGTCGAGCTTCGCCTGAGCAAAATATGCGCTCGTCCATTGTCCTCGGACCAATGGCGGACAAAGGTCTCGCCCTTGCGCAGGATCGCATTGGCCTGCTTCAGCTCGCCACGATCCACCTCAGCCTTCTTGACCCATTCGTGCAAGGTCTGCGGCGCACAGCCGATCTTCGAGGAAATGGACAGGATCGCCGACCAGCGGCTCTCAGGTTGCCCTTGATTGTCCAGCACAAGGCGAACAGCACGCTCGCGCACTTCAGGGGAATACTTGTTCGTTGTTTTGCCCATGATGCACCATCCTACTAAGGAGTTGGAGCCTCCGGCAAACCCGGCGCTATTTACCAAGCAGACAAACTGACCACACAATACAAACGCCTATCCAATCTTTCCTCGGACGCGACCAGAGCAAAACCCCACCTTTGGAACAGTCTTCGGCAGGCAATGTAATCGCCTCATCACAGGTTAGTCGCCAGCCAGGACTTTGCGTGCGATCTGGTCTGTGGCTAAGTGCGCTGAATCCAGCGCGCCGACCTGCCAACCCGGCCAATAGCTGAACCAGTCGCCTGCCATAAACACAGTGCCACTGATCTGGTCAGCCGCGGCCATCTTGGAGAAAACCTCTGGTTGAGAATAAGCCGTGTCATTCGCCCATCCACCTGCCTGATACGGCATTTTCGCCCAGGCAATCGACACGCCATTCTCCGCGAACACCTTGTCGCGGTAACCAGCGTGCAATTTCCCACCTCCGACCAAAGCCGCTTCGATCCGTTCGGCCCGATCCAGTTTTTCGAATTCCGCTGCCTGTTCGCCACGATTGTAAGCCCCCGTCAACACGCCTGTGGGCGAGTTAAAGCTGTAGTTCGGGTACCAGATCTGGCTGATTGGACCTTTGGTCCAGGAAATCCCACCGTATATCCGGTCTTCTTCTTCCCAGAACCGGGAACGGCCTTGAAAGCCAACTTTGCAGGCGGGCGTGATGTAAACTTCTGAGAGGATTTGGCGCGTTACATCGCTGACGAAGTTTCCGCCAAGCCGGGCCAATAGTGGCGCGGAAAGGGTCGCAATGACGAAGTCAGCAGTGTACGTCGTTCCGTCTATCGTCCGCACCGTTCCGCCGGTTTCGTTTACATCAATCGCGCTTACCGGTTGTTCGAGCACGATCAAGTCGCCCACGGTTTTGTCAGGACCAACCTCTGCCGTCAGGAATCCTTTCCAGATCATATCCATGCCATCAACGGGCTGCATGAGCGAGGTTTGCCAAAAATATTCGAGGTCGTCGAACATCTCGGAATTCCAGAAATCCGATGCCATGACCTCATCCAGCGACAAGGTTGGCCAAGGGCGGCCGGGGGTTCTGACGTCGCCGGGATCTACGGCATAGCCTGCGCGGATGTAGTCATCTTTCAGAGCGGCCCCAGCATAGACCAATTGCGCGCCATCGTGGGTCAATTGACCGAAATGCGTCAGCATTTCCAGAAACGCTTCGGTGTCGCCTGAACTCATTGGCAGGTCGAGTGCGCGTTGATCCGCGACCTTTGCCAATAGTTCCGCCAAATGTCCGCGCAGATCATTCTTGAGGCGGCGCGCCTGAACCGGACGGCCCGCGTTCCAGGCGTCGTTCTGCATCAGGTTTGCCTTGTCCATATAAAGGTACGGTTGCAACTCGACGCCGAAGGCCTTGCAGTAATCCAACACCCGCGCATGGTGCTGCGGGATGCGGCCTGGCCCTGCGTTCAGGTAATTATCGGGGCTATTCGGCGGCACATCACCGACCTGCTCAAAGATCATTGTCGTGTCGCTGTTCCAATCCCATTCGCGGTAAGCGTCGCCATTGCGCAACGTCAAGCTGCGACCACCGGGACGATCCGTCGCCTCAAGTATCGATACCTCGGCGCCCGCGCGTGCCGCACGCATCGCGCAACAAAGACCGGCGAGGCCAGCCCCGATCACGATAACGCTTTTGCCCTGCAAGCTTCCATTCGGAAGCGGCGCGGTTGTGTCGCCGCCCGCCGCAAGCGCACCGTGTCCCATCAAATCGAAGGCGGAAAGCGCGGTATAGGCAGCGCCGATCCCACCGAAAGAGGCCAGACCGTGTATAAAGGCCCGACGGGTCATTGGACGCGTATTGGGGGACATCTCATAAGCTCCGATACAAAAGGTTGAACTTCAGTTTTGAAATTCCACCCCAGGTTAGTCGGTAAGCACGCTGGGTCCAACAGATTTCACCAATGCGCCGGGATAGCCGCCGTAGCAGTTCTGTCAAAACAATCCGTTCTGAAGCAGATTGGACCGTTATTCGTCGACAGGCCCCAAGTGAAACAGCAGTATTTGACAGACCTTCTCCAAGCAGAAAAGGGGTCCCTTTGTCGACGGTGTTCTTAGCTATCAGCCCCGGTAAACAGGCTATGCAAAGATGCTGGGGGCTTGCCGAATGTGGGTAATTCGCACCCCGTGTCGGCAGCGTGTCTCGAGCGCAGCAAGGGGTCCAGATTTGGTTCTTATTGTTGGCTTGGTGCTTACCCCGGACCTTCTGCGGGATTATCTCAAGATATTGCCAGACAACGATGACATTGAAGCGGAGGACCGGGCGCTAGAATTTGAGAACCTGCACCTCACGCCCATCCGCTCAAGGCAGCGCAAACAGTCGTTTGAGCAAAGCCAGAGTTTCCCGATAAAGTCGATAAACCCATGGCGCATCGCTTTTGTCCGATCGTAGGTCTCCGCAGACCGGCCTTACATCCCGTTTCGCCGCGCGACAAAATCGGCAAGATGAGGTACATAGTCCTCGGGTCCGTTGCCACCCGCGGCAAGCGCCATTGCAAAACTGTTCTTTGCCGCATTGCCCGTCGGATTGGCGACCCCGGCGGAATCGGCCATGCTTTCGAGATACGTGAGGTCCTTTAGCGCGTTGGTCAATGTGAACTTGTGTGCTTCGCGATTACCCTCCAAGGCGTATCCCATGAAGGTTTGATAAAAACCGCAATCCATCCGACTACCGCGGATTACGCTGTCAAATGTCTCGACAGAAATCCCAACTTTTTGTCCCAGTGCAAGCGCTTCGGAATAGAGCGCCGCATAGCCGAGTGACAGGAAGTTATTCAGAAGCTTCATACGATGACCATCACCAGGTCTGCCGATATGGACCACCGTGCTGGCCCAGGCTTCGATCACTGGCTTTACGCGCTCGAACACCGCATCATCTGCCCCAACCATGGCCGATAATATACCTTCCTCGGCCTGAACCGGCGTTCCGCCTAGTGGTGCGTCCACCAAATGTATGCCGCGCTCCGCCAGCGTTTGGGATAGTCGCGCAGTAGAAACCGGGTCGGATGTCGAACAATCGACGATCACGGCACCGTCCGACAATCCCGCGGACAGTTTCTCTATCACTGCCTCGACTTGTGGTGAGCCAGGCAGGCACAAAAAGACAATGTCAGAGGCGTCGGCAAGCGTTTGTTCGGATGCTGCCTCATGCGCGCCGCGAGACAGCAAATCCTCGATCGGTTCGCGATTTCTGTGTCCCAGCACCGTCAGGCCATAGCCTTTGGCCAGAATGTTCTTTGCCATCCCGTGTCCCATGTAACCCAAACCGATGAATCCGATCGATTCCTGCATTTCAATCTCCTTATGTGTTGACCTGATGGCAAATCTGCCGATACCGGCAGAGCGCTTACGCTTAACTGGCGCATGCAGTGTATACATCGGGAACAAACGACATGCCCAATAACTTCGCAAGCTATCCAAGCCTCAAAGGAATTACAGTGTTCGTCACCGGTGGCGCGTCGGGGATCGGGGCCGAGATCGTGACTGCATTTGCGGCACAGGGATGCAGGGTCGGCTTTCTTGATCTAGATGTTAATGCAAGCGCGACGCTCGCCAGTAAAACGCCAGGAGACGTCGCGTACGAGATTTGCGACTTGAAAGACGTTGACGCTTTGCGATCCGGTCTCGAAAGCTTGGCTTCACGACTTGGGCCCGCCTCGGTTCTGGTCAACAACGCGGCGCGCGACGACCGGCATGACTGGACTGATGTGACCGCCGAGTACTGGGACGAACGGATGCATACCAATCTGCGACATATGTTCTTTGCGATTCAGTCCGTGGCGCCGGGCATGATTACGGCGGGCGGTGGTTCGATCATCAACATGGGGTCAAATTCCTGGTGGGAGGCAGGCGGCGGGTTTCCCTCCTACGCAACTGCCAAGGCCGCGGTACATGGGCTGACCCGAACCATGGCCCGCGATCTGGGAGAACATCGCATCCGGGTGAACACCGTGGTGCCGGGATGGGTGATGACAGAAAGGCAAAGAGAGCTGTGGGCGACGCCGGAGGCTTTGGAAAAGCACAGTGCGCGGCAATGTTTGCCCGAGCTGATCGACCCGACCTACGTGGCCCGTATGGTGCTGTTTCTGGCGTCGGATGATGCCGCCATGTGCACGGCGAATAATTATATGGTCGAGGCCGGATCAATCTGAGCCCCTCACAGGAACATGTCGCTTGAGCTTTGCACGCACAGGTCCTGTCGCAATTGCCCGCGCGCGGAATATGAACGTCGGATGCGGTGGTCTACCCGACATTCCCCAAGTGGCCTGCCATCTGACGCGAAGATCGCCTGATCAGGCCTGCGGATCAAGTATCTTTTACCTC
>NZ_JAIMIA010000115.1 GCF_019966495.1 Tateyamaria pelophila
GCCGCCGAACAAGCAAAGGGGCCTGGGCGCCCAGCTCAAAGAGCGACACCGGCTAACATCCAAGCTGATTGACGCGCTCCTCGCATCCAGATTGTCGCGCTACACGCAGAAGCACGAACTTTATGCGTCAGGCCACTGCCGCAAACATCATCATGGTCTTTCTGGGTGTCCTGCTGACCTACCAGCAGATCGCCGGATATATCGCCAGCACATAAAGATTGGAGAGAAAAATGCACAACGCACCGAAACCCAACATCGAAGACCTGCCGACCCCCACCCAATTACGCCGGTCAACCATCATTGCCAGCCTGACGGCAGTCGCCATAGGCGCTATGGTCTACCTGCCCGCCGAATACGGCACCGACCCCACAGGCGTAGGGAGCATCCTTGGCCTTACGGAAATGGGCGAAATCAAGCAGCAGCTTGCCGCCGAAGCGGCGGCGGACGAAGCGCTTCATGGCAAAGATGACAGCTCATATCTGATGAATGATATCTTCGGCCTATTCGTCGGGGCAGCACACGCGCAAGAAGTTTGGCAGGACGAGATCACATTTACCCTCGCGCCGAGCGCATCCACCGAGATCAAGGCCACGATGGAGGAAGGTGCCACGTTGACCTACGCGTGGGTCGCCACGGGCGGGAGGATCAACTTCGATCTTCACGCTCATGCAGATGGTGAGGAAGTGACCTACGACAGAGGTCGCGGCCAAACATCAGGTGACGGCAGTTTTGAGACCCCCTTCGCGGGGGATCACGGCTGGTTCTGGCGAAACCGTGATGATGCTAACATCACCGTGATCCTGCAATTGCGTGGCGACTACAGCAACATCGTTCGTAGCGAGTGATGCAAGAAACTGGTCACCCGCGCAGGGATGTGTGGGTGGGCCGTTCGCTACACCGGACTTCAAATGGAAAGATGCGGACAAAGTTGCCGTTCCCGCGGATCAGGCTTTCGACTGATTTTGGACAATCCAGACCTCCATGGAATCGTGAAATGTTGTAGTTTCAGCTATATATGACACACAATGAACCCGGCAGGCTCCCCGTCAGAAAGCGTTAGAGCGCGGGGTCGGAGATGGCTTACAGGTCCCGTTAGCCTTCCTTTAGCCCAACGGAGGTAAGCGCGTCATGTATCGATTGCCGCATTTTTGCGTCTTCGAAGGGGAACGCATCGAAAAACGTTGCGATCGAGGCATCCGGCCTGCGCTCTGTAACCGTTCTTGCCCAAAACGCGGCCTTTTCATCATCTCCTTTCATTTTGAGGATCATGGCGGCTATTGCGCCGATCAGAAAATGTGCGCCGGGCGCCCGGGCGCCTTTTTCGGCCCAGTACGCTGCTTTCTCAAAGTCTTGCAGTTGCAGATACGCCAGGCCGCAGGCAGCTTGCATCGCATAGAGAAAAGGATCGAGCGGGCTGAGGGAAATCGCCCGTTCCAACTGCCTAAGCGCTTTGTTGCCCCGGCTCGCCATCACGTCGGCCCAGCCATGTGCATAGAAGCCTTGCGCAAAGTTCGGGGATAGCTCGATCGAGCGGTCAATCCATGGCATGCCTGCTTCCGGATCACCACGAAGCCAATGCGCGCGGCCCATAGTAAAGTTTCCAAAAGGGTCCACCGGGTCGAGCTCGATGCATTTTTCGGCGAAACGACGGGCATTGTCAGCTTCTGCCGAGGCGTTGCCACGATACTTCAGGAAAGCTGTTTGAAAGCTGGTGAAAGACCGTGCGGCATACGCTCTCGCAAAGCTGGGTTCCAGCGTTGTGGCCCGTTCAAAGTAGTCCGCAGCAATCTGATTGTCGGCTCTGTTGAAGCGATACATATGCTGCAACCCAAGATGATAGACGCCCCAAGCATCTAGATTTTCAGGCGGTACCAGACGCGCGCGTTCAGCCTCATTTAAAGGTACATGCAGTTCGAACGCCGAAATCACATGGGTCACGATATCGTTTCTGGTCTGGTTGACATCGTCGACTGTGCCGGAAAACCGTTCGCTCCAGATCACAGCTTGACTGCGCGTGTCCGACAATTCAACCGATACCGCAATTACGGCACCGAAAATCTCGACCAAGCCCGTCAGGCAATAATTCGTTCCCAGCGCGTCATGGATTACGGTCAGGTCAGGGTTCTCTTGACGAAAGCGAAACGTTGATCCACGCGACACCACGGTCAGCCACCGCAGGCGCGACAGGCATGAAATTAGCTCGGCAGGGATGGCGTCCGCGATGGCGCTGTAGTTTTGGGAATAGCCAATCAAGCGAAACGGTAAAATGGCAATCGATGGGCGCTTGGATTGTGTGGGGATGTCAATCGCTGCTGCAATATCACCGGGGCCTAGGACGCGGGCGGGCACACTGGTCGTTACGCTGCCGACAAAACGCACGCCCCGACCGCGTATTGTACTAATGAATTTTTGGGTGGCGCCGTCGTCGCCCAAGGCCTTGCGCGTTGTCTTGATCACCGTGGCAATGGCCGCATCAGATACAATGCGACCGTGCCACACCGTCTCGACGATCTCGTCTTTTGTCACCATCCTGTCGTGGTTCATCACCAAGAGAGACAGCAACGCAAAGGCACGTGGTTCAATAGCCATGTCGCGGTCGACCTCAAGCAACAGACCGCGATCTACGTCCAGCGTAAAAGGATCAAATCGGTAACGCATACCTTAATTGTTAGGCGCATCTGAGAGAAACGCCATGAAAAACTCAAGTCTCCCTCAAGCACGCCAGTACGAGATGTGCCAAAAATTGGTCATTCCATATTACCAAAGAGGAGAAACCGAAATGTTCAAATATTCATTTTGTTCTTTCACCGCCATGATTTCAATTTCCATCATCTGCGCAGCCACAGGTTCCAATGCAGAAACCGTTGAGGACAAAATTGCGCGCGCGATCACCGCAGCCCCCGCGGACGTCACCAACGCCGCCACAATCATGGACGTAGACGGCACCATTCTACGCGCAGGAACAAACGGCTGGGTCTGTTTGCCGGGTATTGGCTTGATTCCTGGCGATCAACACCCGATGTGCAACGACGCCGTCTGGATGAAATGGATGGCAGCCGCCGCCTCAGGGACTGCTTTTTCAACCGACGTGATTGGTGTGTCTTATATGTTGGCCGGAGATGCGCTGGTAAACAACGACAACCCCATGGCAACCGATCCCAATGATGGTGGTGTTTGGGTGCAGGACGGGCCGCATGTCATGATGCTATTTCCGAACATGGAAATGGTTGCCGACCTTCCCCGCAATCCCTTTGTTGGTGGCCCCTACGTCATGTGGGGCGACACGCCGCTGGCCCACGTCATGCTACCGATGGAGGCGAAACAGGCACCCTGATCGTTTTGAGAATACACAAATCTGATATCCGCGCGCCTCTGGGTCAAAGCACTTTTCGACCGCAATACTTAGTGCCGGTCGACAACCCGCAGGTCAGGGTTATGGACAGGGAAAAGAAAAGCTCGCCTGAATGACTTAACATCGCTGTAAGAGCACTCCAAATAAAGGATCGTCAAATGTCACCAAATACATCCGTCAGAACTACCAAAGGTCGTGGGCGGCTTTATGATAACGTTCTGGATACCATCGGTGATACACCTGTGATCCGTGTGAACAACATTCCCACACATGGCTCAACAATTTACGTCAAAGCCGAAGCGTTCAACCCGGCAGGGTCTATCAAAGACCGTCTGGCCGTGAACATTATTGAAGCTGCAGAACGCTCCGGTGTGCTCAAACCCGAGCAAACGGTTGTCGAAGCCACAAGTGGTAATACCGGCATCGGTCTGGCGATGGTTTGCGCTCAAAAAGGCTATCCGCTGGTTGTAACCATGGCTGACAGCTTTTCGATCGAACGCCGCCGCCTGATGCGGATGTTGGGTGCAAAGGTGATCCTGACCCCGCGCGCCGAAAAAGGTATGGGAATGTACAAGAAGGCTGCTGCACTGGCGGAAAAACATGGCTGGTTTCTTGCAGCCCAGTTTGAAACCGAAGCCAATGCAGAGATCCACGAGGCCACCACAGCCCGCGAAATCATGACTGATTTTAAGGATTCACGACTGGACTATTTCGTCACAGGCTATGGCACTGGCGGGACTGTCACGGGCACCGCGCGCGTTCTGCGCAAGGAGCGCCCGGACACCAAGATCATCCTGACGGAGCCCGCCAATGCGCAGCTTTTGGGCAGCGGCCACCAGCAGGAACGCGACGCCAACAACTCGCCTGCCGCGAGCCACCCGGCGTTTGAGCCCCACCCGATCCAAGGCTGGACCCCCGATTTCATTCCCGCCGTATTGCAGGAGGCGATTGACAACGCATTTTATGATGACCTGATCCCAGTTGCTGGTGCTGATGGCATCCAATGCGCAAAGGATCTGGCCCAAAAGGAAGGGATATTAACCGGTATCTCCGGAGGCTCGACCTTTGCCATTGCACTGGAAGTTGCCAAAACCGCACCAGAAGGCTCCGTCATCCTTTGTATGTTGCCCGACACTGGAGAGCGGTATCTGACAACACCTATGTTCGAGAATATCGCCGAGGACATGGATGCCGAAGAGGTTGCGATCTCTCACTCGACCCCTGATGCGCAAATGGACTGAGTGGCCAAGCCGATGGACGCTTTTGAAACAGCATACCGCCGCGCTGCGGCATATCGGGCCGGTGTGGCCGATCAAAAGGTGCCGCCACAACGCAGCTACCATCAGATGCGTGCGAGCTTTGCGGCACCTTTGCCAGAAACTGGCAGCCCAGACAGCGCGGTGATCCAGGAACTGGCAGACCTGGGCGAACCCGGCCTGATGCAAACAACGCACCCGAGGTTTTTTGGGTGGGTCCTCGGTGGGTCCGCGCCCGTCGGTGTTGCGGCTGACTGGCTGGCGTCAGCATGGGGTCAGAACGCCGCAATGCATGGGTCCTCGCCAACGGCCGCAGCAGTGGAGGAAACCGCGGCGGGCTGGCTGCTCGATATTCTGGACCTGCCTCGTGATGCCGCTGTAGGGTTTGTCAGCGGCGCCACCGTCGGCAGCTTTACAGCGCTCGCTGCCGCGCGCGGTGCATTGCTGCGGCGACAAGGGTGGGATGTCGAGGCTCAAGGTCTTTTTGGCGCGCCCGAGATCCACGTTTTTGTCGGGGACGATGTTCACACATCGGTGTTGTCTGCCCTGCGGTATCTGGGCTTCGGGTCTCAGCGCCTCATCCGGGTCGATACCGACGGGCAGGGCCGGATTTCACCCGAAGACCTGGCACGACAGTGCGCGCATAGAAAAGGCGCCAAGCTGATCATTGCACAGGCAGGTCAGATCAACACCGGGGCCTTTGATCCGTTTCTGGCGATAGCAGACATTGCCCGCGACAACGACGCATGGCTCCACGTGGACGGAGCCTTTGGGTTGTGGGCCCGCGCCGATCCCGACTTATGTGCCCTTGCTGAAGGAGTCGAAAAGGCCGACTCATGGGTCGTTGATGGCCACAAATGGCTGCAAGTGCCCTTCGATTCAGGCTATGCCATAGTGCGCAACCCGCAAGCCCTTCTGAGCGCAATGACGACCTCGGCCAGCTACCTGCCCGCGCACCAAGCCAACGACAGGGTTCCCTCTTTTCTGGTGCCTGAGCTTTCACGCCGGGCGCGCGGATTGCCCACCTGGGCAGTGCTCAAATCGCTGGGGCGCAGCGGCATTGTTAGGATGGTCCGCAACCATTGCACATTGGCGCGCCAGATTGCGCGGGACATGGCGGCAACACCCGGCATTCAGGTCATGAACGATGTGGTACTCAACCAGGTTATTCTACGCTTCGGCCAGGACGATGACGGACCGGAACGGCGCAAGGTGTTGGCCGAAGCCGTTATTGATCAGCTGGTGCGCGAGGGCATCATTTTTGTCGGCGGTGCCGCTTGGCGCGGTGAATGGGTCATGCGCATCTCCTTGATTTGTGATGCCACAACAGTGCAGGATGCAGTAATAGCAACAAAAGCAATTCGCGCGGCCTGGATAAACGTTTCCGCATCTGCGCCGCTTTTCCAGACCATCAAACGATGAACGGGGACGACGTCCCATGCTAACCCATCGCACACAAAGACAACTCGCCGCGATCATGTCGCTGGATGTCGTGGGCTTTTCCCGGCAAATGGGCCTGGACGAGGATGGAACACTCGCCGGTCTCAAACGGTTGCAGAAAACTGTCGTTTCCCCACAGGTGACCCACCATCAGGGGCGTATCGTGAAGCTGATGGGCGACGGCGCAATCATCATTTTTTCCAGCGTGGTTGATGCGGTAGCGGCCGGAATTGCGATCCAAGAGGCGATGCCTGCCTTCAACGACGGGACCTCTCCCGAAAAGGCAATTGCCATGCGTATCGGGATCAATCTTGGCGACGTGATCCTGGAAGGTATCGATATCTATGGCGACGGCGTGAACGTCGCGGCCCGTATCCAGGAAGTCTGCATACCCGGTGGCGTAGCGCTGAGTGCCACGGCACACGAGCATGTCAGCGGCAAGTTAGACGCTGTTTTCGCGGATGTGGGCGAACGTGTCCTGAAAAACATTGCCCGCAAGATCCGTGTGTTTCGTTGGCCCGACACACGGTCAACCGAAATTCCGCAGCAGCTATCGCTCCCCGACAAACCCTCGATTGCGGTACTGCCTTTTGACAATATGTCGAGCGACCCGGATCAGGACTATTTTGCCGATGGCGTTGTCGAAAGTCTGACCGCCGCTTTGTCGCGGATCAGGTCGTTCTTTGTGATCGCCCGCAATTCAGCCTTTGCCTACAAGGGCCGCCACATGAATGTCATCGACATCGGTCGCGAACTGGGCGTGGGTTATGTTCTGGAAGGGTCGGTGCAGCGCGCGGGTGGTAAACTGCGGATCACCGTTCAGCTGATCGAAACGACAACAGGCGCGCATCTTTGGGCCGAAAAATACGATGGCGCGGACAGCGAACTGTTCGATCTTCAGGACCGGATTACCGAGCAGGTTGCCGGAGCGTTGCAACCCTCGATCCAGAAGGCCGAAATCGACCGTGCAACGCGCAAGCGGCCACATGACATGGGCGCTTACGACTATGCGATGCGGGCCATCCGCCATGTCTGGATGCAAGAACAGGAGGAGTCCGCCCGTGCACTTGAACTGCTCGAAAAGTCGCTGGCGATTGATCCTGATTATCCTCTGGCGCTGGCTTTGTCGGGTTGGTGCTGGGCACAGCACTCGGTCTACAACTGGGCTGATGACATCGAAAGCGCCAAGTCCCGCGCCCTTCAGGTGGCGGAAAAGGCGGCTAGTTTGTCGGGTGATGATCCGCTGATCCTGTCTGTGTTAGGTGTCGTGCATACTTTTGCCCGCAATCACGGCACTGCACGGATCATGCTGGAACGTGCGATTCAACTTGACCCGAATGCCGCATGGGCCCTGAGCCGATTGGGCTGGCTCGAAGTGTATGCCGACCGACCCGAAGCTGCCTTTGAGCATTTCGAACACGCAATGCGCCTTAGTCCGCTTGATCCGATGAATTTCAACAATCTTGTCGGGATCGCCAGCGCGCATCAGATCTCGGGCGATTTCGATGCGGCCGCCAATCTTTTCCAGCGGGCCTTGATGGAAAGACCAAGCGCGTTCTGGATTCACCGCAATCTGGCAACGGCGCTGTTGGCAGCGGGCCGGGTTAAGGAAGCCGAGGCATCAAGGGAGGTAATGCTGAAAGCCTATCCAGGAATGACTGTTAAGCGGTACAAGGATGCAATGGTCTTCTCTCCGTCGGCGCTTGAAAATATGGCCGTCTATCTGCGCGAACTGGGTATTCCCGAAGAGTGAGTAATAGGTGGCAAAAAAATAGTTCTGACCACAGTGGGCCAGACAATTTCAGCTTGAAACCACCTGCCGCAGTTCGGTCATCGGAAAGGACACCCGTCCAATAGCCGAGACTCAAACCCTGTGGTCGCATACGCCTTCCAGCCCCTTTCACGAATAAAAACGGTTTTACCCAATATGTGGTAAGCTACGTTTTCGAGGTGAGAGTTGGCATTGTGCCAGTTTCGCTTTCGACAGTGGGTGCCAAATGTCCAAGACACAAAAAGGAGCGTGTTTTTGTGGCGCAGTTGAAGTCGAAGTGACGGGGAATCCCGAAGCTATGGGATACTGCCACTGCGAGTCGTGTCGTTCATGGTCTGCCGGACCCGTCAATGCCTTTACTTTGTTCAAGAACGAGAATGTCAAAGTTACGCGTGGCCAAGACTCTATTGGCCACTTCAAGAAGACCGAGAAAAGCGATCGTCAATTCTGCACGAAGTGCGGAGGGCATCTCATGACATTTCACCCGCATTGGGGGTTGATGGATGTTTACGCCGCCACGATCCCAAGCCAGACTTTTACGCCAGGTGTGCACGTCAACTATGCTGAAACCGTCTTGCCCATGAAAGATGGTCTGCCGAAGATGAAGGACTTCCCTTCCGAATTGGGCGGGAGTGGCGAAAGCGTTTCAGAGTAACAATGTAGGATTGAGGCTCAACTGGCCGGTTCGCCTGTACCTTAACGGCAGGGGAATCGCGTTTGGGTTTATTTCGTCGCATCAAGATCGAAAATCATCAAAACCTCACCACGAATTCGACGAGAGACCCGAGAAGTTCTTCTTCAGCTCACCCTCTCGTCTCTCAGATTTCCAAACGCGATTGCCCTGACCTTAACGGCAGTTTGATCGTAGTTGAAAACAGCTTTGTTTACTTTGGGTCAGCCTGCCTTTGAGATGCGGCAAAGCCGATCTTTATTGCTGCATGATTGAAGGTCGTGGCTTCACTCCGCCCGCCACGGGTTCAAGGCAGTTTCAGTTGGTTTCGGTCGTTAGAGGTCCTTCGTGCAAAGTGCAGCATCAGGGACTATGGGCTCTCACCGGTCGATCGCCGCACGCTACACGAAAGGCCGCTGTCGGGGAACGGGCCAAACTTTGCAAATTTCGCTCTCTGCGTACAAAAGCCGTTCGCTCCGGGGAATTCGAACGGCTGGCTTTTCCCTCGGACAGGAGACAGCTTGAAATTGGCGAAAAGGACATCAGGCCTTTGGAGTGATCTATGCTTTTCAGATCGTACCGAAGACCAGGAAACAGAGGCGCTTCTATCTGCAGCCGCGCGCCTGATCCCGGATGACAGCGTAGTCACCTATCATTTCGACGACGCCCGATCCGACCGGCAGCAGCGCCAATTCCGCTGCCGTCCGGGCCTGAAGCTCCCGGCTGTATTCCACGACCGGGGGGCATGCCGCCACGCCGTTCGTTTCAAAACCCGCCGTCGCGCAGCCTGTCAACCAGCTCGCCCCGATCACGAGGACGGCGAGCCGCCGCCTCCAGCATCCGGCGTTGGGTTTCATTGATCTTCTCCATTTCTTCGAGGCGCTCCGCTTGCCGCCCCACGCGCTCACCGGAGCGGCGGATCGACAGCATGAAAAACAGGACAGCAACTGCAACGGCGCCGTAGCGCAGGGCGACTCGCGCCCATGAACTGGCGGCAATCCCGCTAAGCAAGGTGACTATCATCGCCGCCCCCGTTTCCAATCATCGAGCCGTGCATAAATCGCTACTGTGATCCCAGCCAATGCCACGGCAATAAACACCCACCGGAGCGTGTCGAGATATGGCACCAACGGAATTACGGCAGACTGGGTCTCGGCCAGGATGTTCTGCACCACCTCAACTCCAGCCGCGCCCAGTGTCGCGACACCTGCCGCGCCGCCACCCTTCATGGTGCGGCTCACTTGCCTCGTATTCCCGCTCGATCCGGCTGAGGCCCCGGATGGTCGGGGTCGAGACCATGAATACTTTGCGCCGGTGCGCGAAGGTCGTCGTGCGCGCCTCAGCCAGAGAAACCGGATCGCCTTCTTCATCCGCCGAGGCCGGATAGGCATCGACCTCATCGAGAAAGATGTAACGCGCGGGCATCGAGCGCAGGCCGGTGGCGGAGTTCGCGCCGGTCAGCACCAGAATGCCGCCCGGGAATTCCTTAGACAGCATCGAGTTGCCCGCATCGCGTGAGCGCGCCGGTTTGACCCGCGCGCGCAGAGCAGCACTTTCCTCGATCAGCGGATCAAGGCGACCGCGCGAGGAGCGTTTGGCCATCTCGACCGTGGGCAGCACCGCAAGCATTGGACCCGGCGCATGGTGGATCACAAACCCGATCCAGTTGTTGCCTGCTTCTGTTGCCCCGACCTGCGCCGCCTTCATGAAGGTAATACGCTGCGCCGGGTGCCGGGGGGAGAGCGCATCCATGATCTCGCGCAGATACGGCGTGCGATCCGTACGGTACCGTCCGGGTTCAGCACTGGCCCGCGAGGACAACCAGCGATGCTGGTTCGCCCACTCAGAAACCGTCAGGTCCGGGTCCGGGCGCAGTCCCTGACGCCAGGCACGCAGTATGTCTTCGGCCCCGTCAAAGCTGAGGTCGACGTCTGCGGTCAGGTCATCGTGTGCGGTCAGGTCATCGTGTGCCGTGCAGTCACTATCCGAGGCTGACCCGGAGATCGGCGAGGGCGTCAAGCTGTTCGCGGACATGGGTTTCCAGCACTCTCTGGATGATCGCGGCCTCGATGATCACCGGGCGCCCCGTTGCCGTTTCCACCTCCGCTGCCACTTGTGCGGCCATCAACGCCGCGACGCGGGCAGGCCAGGTCACCCAGACATCGCGTTCCTCGCGTGCCAGACGAAACACCAGCGTTTCGGCGCGCGCCCGATCGACCAATGTGCCCTTTTTCTTCTGGATTGCCAGTTGGCGTTCCTGCGCCTGATAGACGGTCAGCGCGGTGCGGGCCTTGAGATAGGACGTGCTATCAGCGGGACCGCTGAGATTGCTTTCTGCGCCACCAACAGCCCGGCGCTGCTGATCGGGATCGGTTGTTTCGGCCCGTCGCGCATCAGAGGCAGCGGCATTGATTGAGCCATCCGCCCACAGCACCATCCGCCCGGTCTGCTTGGCCTTCTGGATCGCCCCGCGCGACAGGCCGGAATGGGCAGAATACTCCCGCTCGCTCATTCCTTCCATAACCATCCCACCGCGTATCTAAAGCAATGATATTGCTTGGTATTCATTTGATTAAGAAGCCAGATCGAGCGATTCTGATTGTACAAAACGACACACCCGCCGGAGACAGATCCATGACCGCGAAGATCCAAGCCAAACCCGCACCGCAAGCTCTCCTTCTGGAGATCGCCTTGAAGCACTTCCCGAACATTGAAACTCTCGAGACCCGAAACAGCGACGTGCTGGATTTCCATGACGTTTCGATCTGGTCGATCCGTGACGCGTTGGCCGCAGCATATGCCGCCGGTCAGACAGCGGCGAAACGATGAGCGGAGACAGAACCATGACCAACCGACCCGCCAAAGACAATGCCGAGGCCCTTGCGGCCTTCCTCACCGCCAAGGTCGACATCGATGCGATGCTGACGCGCCTGCAAGGCTTCAGCGGCGAGCATTTCAACACCAGCCCTGATGACGTCAATTGGGGCGACGTTGGAACGCTCACCCACTATGCCAGCAAGCTGCGTGAGATTACCGACAGCGCGTTTGACGAGGGCGAACACGCCGACTAGACGACCACGCGCCATGACGCGGCCCGCCAATGCGGCGGGCTTGCCCCGGTAGAAGGGCCCGCATTCTGCGCCCCCTAATCACGGAGGCCTGAATGGCTGACCTCACCAATACCCAATCCCACATCCTCTCCGCCGGTGCCCAGCGCCCCGGCAATCTTGCAATGCCGCTGCCGAAAGGGCTGCATGGAGCTGCGGCCAAAAAGGTGGTCACCATGCTGATTGGACGCGGTTTCCTCGAAGAGGCCGATGCCGATATCCGCCACTGCGAGCCTCTCTGGCGCGAGACCGGCGATGGCCATGGCACCACGCTGGTGGTGACCGAAGCCGGGCTTGCTGCCATCGGAGTTGAACCCGTAGTGGTGCAAACCATGGCGCGGGTTCGCAAGGGGGCAAAGCCTCGGGAAGCGCCGAACGCGCCTAAACCCCCGCGAACAGGCACCAAGCAGGCCCAACTGATAGCGATGCTCGAAGCGAAAGGCGGCGCGAGTATGCCGGAGATCACCATAGCCACCGGCTGGCAGGCTCACACCGCGCGCGGAGCAATCTCCGGGGTGCTGAAGAAGAAGCTGGGGCTGGATGTTATTTCGGAAAAGATCGACGGACGCGGTCAGGTCTACAAAATTCTCTCCTGAACACCACCGGAGGGTGATGCCGCCGTCCTGCCCGGGCGGCGGTTTCTCGTTTCTGCCTTGTGGATCCTGATCGCCTCGAACACACGTCGCAACACGAACGATCTGACGATGCTGATGAAGGTGAAGGCCATCGCCAGCTTCAGGTTCTGCGCCAGCGGCATGTGCAGTCCGAACCACGGAAACGCCAGCATTTGAGTTATTACGGCGGTGCTGTAACCGACAATAACATTGGCGATAGGCGCGGTCCCCATCGGCTGATTGCAGCTTGTCCGAAAAGCGAAGAGGTGCTCAGCGCGAACACACGCTTTGTCGTCTCGCCGCTTGATCCAAGTTAGCGACACCGCCCGCGCCAAGTGGAATAGCTATGAGACTGATCCGCATTCGCTCGTGCCAAAGCAGCTACCCAGCATGCGCCATTTTTGAATGCGGACAGATGAACAGGAGTTGGATAAATGATTACGAATGTAGGAACTGTGGACCGTGGGGTCCGGCTGGTTCTGGGTGTTGCGCTCATCGCGGCAGCGCTTTTCAGTGGACTGACCATTTTTGACGGTGCCGTTATGAAATACGGCGCGATCCTGGTGGGGGTGGTTCTGACGGTGACAGGCCTGATGCGAACTTGCCCGGCGTATTCAATTCTTGGCATCCGCACCTGCAAGGTGTGAGGTCAATGGATACCGTCTTTACGTCTTTGTCAGTACAAATTGGGTTGAGACGGGCAGGGCGGTTCCGTAGCCTTCACCCAAGATAAAAAGTGACCCATTTAAGGGCTTTCACAGCAGCCCCGAGATCATTCGCCTGGCGGTCATGATGTGCGTTCGATTTCGCTCCGCAACGTTGAGGACCTGCTGCACGAGCGCGGTGTCGATATCAGCCATGAAACGGTTCGGTTCTGGTGGAACCCGTTCGGCCCGATGTTTGCCGCAGAGATCCTGCGAATCCGGGTCAGCCGGATGCGTGCATATTCGGACTGGCCATGGCATCTGGACGAGGTTTTGGTGAAAATCAAGGGCGAGACGCACTGCCTTTGGCGAGCCGTGGATCACGAGGGCGAGGTGACAGTCCATTGTCACGCCGCGCCTCTGACCACTTACCGATCAAAGCAAGGTGGCGCTTTGGTCTCAATGGTAAAGGCAGCTAAGGATGATATCCGATGTCCTAACCCTTCTTTTCTGGATCGCCACAGTCGCTGCGCTGTTGGCAATAGCGTCCTCGGTGGCACACCGCTCATATCGTCGCTTCTTACAAAGATCGCGTGGACTTGACACAACTGCTCTACCTTGTGCTGGGTCGGCCACACCGCTCGATGCCCTACTGTAGCGCGACAATCTGGATGCGAGGAGCGCGTCAATCAGGATGAGAATCCTTGGTCGCGACACTTGAGACGATGCCGTCGTTTTCTATCGCGATCAAGGGTTTTGTGTTTTTGATTGTCGCGGCGCGTCAATCAGCTTGGATGTTAGCCGGTGTCGCTCTTTGAGCTGGGCGCCCAGGCCCCTTTGCTTGTTCGGCGGC
>NZ_JAIMIA010000116.1 GCF_019966495.1 Tateyamaria pelophila
TCCGCTTGATTCACCACCAGCTTGCGATCCCGGACATCATAGCCGAGGGGCACATAGCCGCCCATCCACATGCCTTTTATGCGGGACGCTTTGACCTTGTCGCGAATGCGCTCGGCGGTGACCTCACGCTCGAACTGTGCAAACGACAGCAGGATGTTCAGCGTCAACCGCCCCATGGACGTGGTGGTGTTGAAAGACTGCGTGACCGAGACGAAGGTGACGCCATTGCGGTCGAAGATCTCGACCAGCTTGGAGAAATCCATCAGCGAGCGCGACAGGCGGTCGATCTTGTAAACGACAACCACGTCGACCAAGCCGTCCTCAATATCGGCCAGCAATTGCTGCAGGGCAGGGCGCTCCAAAGTGCCGCCAGAAATGCCTCCATCATCGTACTGGTCGCGCACCAGTGCCCAGCCTTCCGACCGTTGGCTGGCGATGTACGCCTCGCAGGCCTCCCGCTGCGCATGCAGACTGTTGAACTCCTGCTCAAGCCCTTCCTCGCTTGATTTGCGTGTGTAGATCGCACAGCGCAGACGGCGGGCGGGTTTTGTGGACACATCCTTCATGCTTCACCCCGCTTGCGTTCACGAAGCCCAAAGAAGCGGTATCCGTTCCAGCGCGTACCGGTGATGGCGCGCGCCACGGCCGAGAGGGATTTGTAGCGTCGGCCATCCCATTCGAAGCCGTCCTTCAGCACGGTCACAGTGTGGGCGGTGCCGTCCCATTCGCGGATCAGCTTGGTGCCAACTACTGGATTGCGGGGATCAGCAATCTGCGCCTTGCGTGTCAGCGTGCCCTCCACCTCGTCGGCCAACAAATCCAACAGGCGACGCGTCTGCTTATCAGGGCCGCCGTAAGACAGCTCCTGAATACGGTAGGCCAGCCTGCTTTCCAGAAATCCACGGCTGTTGTTGGGAGCAGGCGCATCGAAAAGCGCCTGCCATTCGGCTTTCAGTTCCTTGACTGACATCGTCTTAAGCGCCGCCAGGCGGGCCAATATGGGTTCGTGAGTGGTCATGCAGATCTCCTCTGAGTTGGAGTTGCAGTACCGCTCTGTTTGGGCGGGAAGTGTAGCGAACAGTCTCCACTATTCTGGGATAGAGGGTCGCGATCGCAATCCAAGAGGCGCACCACAGCCGTAGCGAGCAGGCCATACAGTTCGGTGCGGCGCTCGTGTGCTGACATGCGGTCAGGGTGTATTGGGTTTGGGCGTTTCATTGGTCACCTCGGGCTGTTTTCTCACCCATCTTCTACTCACGCCCTTCGAAAAGCGTCCCACACCCACCGCGGTGATTGACCTGCGACGATGAGAACATATGATGAACATTGTCCACCCCAACAGAAAGGAGTCGCCATGGCTGGCAACCTGAAGAAATTCGTGAACCCACGTTTTGTGAAGACCATTGACCCCAAACTGATGCGCCAGCTTTTTGAGCGTCACTTCACCGGAGAAACGGCTCCCATCGACTTCGAAAATGAGGGGGCGGATGTCCGTGACGCGTTGGCCGAGTACTTTGGCCAACCAGTGAACGATTGGTCCGAAGGCCTCGTCGCCGACCTTCATCGCATTGCGGAATTGGGCACGTCGCACGGGCTGTACACGATATTGTCGGCGGCGCGGCGCCAAAGGATCACACTGTTCGAGGGGACGGTTGAGGATAAGACGGATGATGCGCCCACTGCCCACGACCCAAAACATGTCGCGCTCCATGTCTATCTGCACCATCACGAACTGTTTGAGGTTGCGGCTGACCAGATGGCGTTGCGCGCGCCAACAGCGATGGCAGAATTCCGTGGTCCCGACCGGGATGTGCCCGCAGACTTCACTGAAGAGGCAAGTGCAGCGTTTCAGATCGCCGCTGCCGCATTGTTCACACAGGATCTTCAAGGCGGCTACTGCCGCTTGGCCCCCTATGATGAGGATGAGGAATTCAACCTGGTCCTGAGCCATGGCGCGCCGGTGAAAACCACGCCGGTGGTGTCGGGCGACCGCGAAGAGATCATCACCGTGCGCGCCGTCAAGTATGCAGCGCTGCGCTACGATGCGACCGAAGGCAGACTGTTGATCGGCGGCGTGCTGAAATCCCAGCAGGCTGAGTTGGCGGAACTCTTCGCCGCCCATGTGCTGGGACGACCCGGCTTCTTTGCTGGCGATCACGCGCGGGACCTCTACAGCCTTGATGCGATCACGGAGGTGGGTCCCGATTTTGCTTTCACCCATTTTCATGACGATACAATTCACAGTGTGACAATCGTTTCGGCCGTGGCGGATCTGTTCGATTGGGATGACGAGGCGCAGGCGTCACGGCATTTGCGGAGCTGGGTAACCAAGGATTCCAACGGAGCGCTGCGCAATTTCACCGCCAGCGAGGTAGATTTTCGTCAGGGGTGGCGGCTTGGCGAAATCACCTTCCGAGTGTTTTTCAACGTGGGCAAGAAAAAGCCAGCGCAGTCTACTGTGCGACTGAAGCCTCCTGGCACATTGGCCTTCCGCCGCACGCGGTTCGAGAAATCCATTCATACATTGATCGCACGCAATGGGCTGGAGAAAGACCATGATTTTGATCTGGTTGTGGAAGCGGCTGAATAAAACGGGCGCGCGCCCGGAGGTTTCTGGTCGGCTGCTGCGCCGTTTTCCAGAGGCCGACATCGCAAAGCTGCTGAAAGCGCGTATCCTGATCGAGGATCGCAAGGTCGAAACCTGGGGCACCTGCGCGCATTGCGATTGTGGCTATGACGCGCGGATCATTCATGAAATCGACGGAAAGCTTGTTGCCTGCTGTCCGTTCGACCCAAGTCAGGATGTAATCCTCGAGCCGAATGACCTGATGCGATATCGGATCGATGCAGAGCAATTGATCGCAGCCATTGCGGCAGCAGGTAAGTTGACGGGCACCTCCACGGCGATTTCGGCCGGGCTCTGGTCAATGGGCACGTCTGCGATGGGTCGCAGCATTTTTTTGTGCCGATCGCCGCGTGACGTGTTTGCGCCCGGCATCTCGATGCTTCTGAAATCACTGGCTGGGAGCACACTGCCGATCGTGGTGTTTGACGAGACCGACCCGAGCAGTGGCATCCGTTTGCGCGACATGGAAATCGACGTGCATGAATTGGACGAGATTAGCCACCAGGACCAAAACGGTATTGAAAAGATTTCCTTCGATACCTTGGTGCCTCCTGGCAACCGTGTTCGCCTGACTGTCCATCGTAGTCGGCAAGCTGTGACGCTGGATGGCCGGGTCCTGGACCTACCCTCGCAGATGCTCGCCTTGGTTCGTCTATTCGTCGAGCAGGCAGTTGGACCCGACCCGAGGCTGAAGAAACAGGAAATTGAGATCAACACTGGCCGCGAAGCAAAAGAGATCATTCGGGATCTGCGCAACGCGCTGATCGGCTGCGGCCTTACGCGTGCACAGGTCGATGAATTATTCGTTTTGGTTCGGGGTATTGGCTATCGCCTGGCGCTGAACCGTGAGGAGATCGAAATCCTGGGCTGAGTCCGCGACACACTTTTCACACACCAAACACACACCACAAACACACCAAAGGCAGGCCGGGGTCGGCGAAGTTCGGAGCAAGAGAAACCAAGCTCCAAGGATCCCGACCATGCCCCCCAAATTATCTGCCGCCGACGTTGTCACTCTGATCGACGAGGCCAATCGCGCCGCGCGGCGTTTGCACCGCAAGTTGCACCTGCCACCTGCTGATCTTGAGGACCTTTCCCAGGATCTGCTGCTGGACCTGATTTGTCGCTTGCCCGGGTTCGATGCCCGCCGCGGCAGCATTGGCGCCTTCGCAAATATTGTGCTGCGCAACCAGTCGTCACGGATTGCGATGCAGATCCAGCGTGAGCGCCGCGCGCAGGATGGGTGGATGTTCTCGCTCGATGCGCCGATGGCAGGCAGTCGCGAACCCCTGAAGAACCTGCTGCTTGAGGAGGATGCCTTGGCCAGCTGGTACGGACAGCGCCCTTTTGGCATCGACATGCACCATGACCGGCTCGCGACGAACTGTGTTCTCGCCCGTCTGCGCGACGATGAACGCCAGCTCTGCCGTGCCCTATCCCAGTTCACCGCATCTGATCTGGTCGCGGGCAGCGTCTTCAAACGCTCGTCTCTTTATCGCCGGATCGCCGCCCTCCGCCCGGTGCTCACCGCTTACGGACTCGGCCCCTGCTGGGACGATTTCGGAACCCCGTGAGTAGAAGCAGGATGAGGAGGCCAGCAACATGACCACTGCAACCATCACTACGATCCGGCCAAAGGGTCCGCTCACGGAAATCCAGTTCTGCGCATGGGTGGCACAAGCCATGCCCGGCGATCGTCTGGAATACCATCGCGGGTTTCTGGTGCTCGATACCTTCCACGGGCTTTCCAAGCTTGGGGACAACGAGCGCAACGAACTGCGCCTGTTGGGAACACGGGCGTTTTGGACAGAGGCCCAAGGCCTCGTCCACCTCGTCCAGGAACGCCTCGGTCCGGACCTATTTTCCTATCTCGCGATCGCGCGCCCCAAGACGCGCAGTTCAGCCGATGCCGTCACGCAACTGGCTGCCTTGGCCGCCTGACCCATCCCCCAAAAAAAAGGAACCCCCATGACTTATCCCGAAAACACCCCGAGCGTGGATGACATGCTCAACATGCCGACTGGCGATCTGGCGCAGATGCCGGTGGACTTGTTGGCCGCCTTGCAGGCTGAACTGACGTACGCGGTGCAGCAAGCGAAGTCGGCCACTGCCAGATTAAACACCGCCCTTGAGGTGCGCTATGCCACCCGCGCCGCTGAGGCGCGCCGGGCTTGCGGCAAGGACACCGGCACTGTGCGCCTCGCGGATGGCAACTACACCGTCGTGGCCGATCTGCCCAAACGGGTCGACTGGGATCAGGAGAAGCTGGCGCAGATGGCCCGGAACATCGCTGACAGCAAGCAGGACCCCTCCGAGTTCATCGACACGAAGCTGACGGTCTCTGAGCGCAAATACGGCGCGCTGCCCGAGGCTTGGCGCGAGGGCTTTGAGCCTGCGCGCACCGTGAAGACCGGCACGTTGAAGATCACCCTCGAGCCAAATGAGGCCGCGCAATGACCGCGCTCGCTCATATCCCCAACGCGGCCCATGACCTGCCCAGCCTGATTGATCGCGCGGCAACCATGCTGTCCGGGGCCAGGACGGCGGCTGAGGTTCTCGAGGCCCGCGAGACTGCCGGGCTTGCCTACGACATCGCCAAACGTGCTGCGCGTCTGAAGAACGCAAAAGCCGCGCATGACGACCTGGTTGCGGCGGCGCATCGTGCGCAGGCCGATGCACTGGAGATCGATGCGGCTGCCAAGCGGCGTCTGGCGGATGAATATGATGCGGCGCAAGAGCGGGGCGAGGTGGCAAAACGTGGATGGGAAAGTGGTGTCGACAAGCGCAACACCACTACTGCAGCCGATCTTGGTCTCCGCCGCGACCAAATCCACGATGCGCGCTTGATCCGAGACGCCGAGGCCGCTGATCCCGGCATCACTCGCCGCACGCTGAATGACCGGCTTAAGCACGGTGAGGAACCCACGCGCGCGGCCCTGCGCAAGATGGTGACGGATGCCGCCATGCGGGGTTTGCGTCCGCAGCGTAAGCCAAGCCGACGCAACCCGCTCTATGTGCCGCCGACACCAGAACAGGCCGCTTGGCAACATGTGACAGGCACGTTCCGCGCCTTTGCCGAATGGGCCACGGACGAGAACCTGGAGCTCGCACTGCAGGGCATGCGCGCGGCGCAGGACCAACCCTTCCACCACCTCGACGCCCGGGCCATCGCCCGAGGCTCCACCGCATTCACCAAAATTAAGGAGTGGTTTTATGCTTGATAGCCAATCAGCAGCCTTTGCCGAGCAAGTTTGGGAGATTGCCGTCCGGCTCGGCAACAACGCCCCCAAAATTGCCGATGACATCATGGGGTCCGCATTTCCGCTGACCTGCGCGCAAGCACGACGGGAAGGGGCGCTACGCATGCTGCGCACCGGTATCATTTCCGAGGTCAAGCGCATCCTGCGCAACCGCGATGATGGGTTGGGCCAGTCGGATTTTGCAGAGGTCTGCGCGGCCTTCGCACCGCTGGTCAAGGACCTACGCTCGAAGTCCTATTTCGTCGAGAGCGCCGAGGAATACGTCGCGATCCCGAACCTGATCGTCGAGCCCGACCTGCTCAATGATGCGCGGCGGTTCATGCGCCGCAAGGGCATCGAATGCCTCACCGAAGCGGATCGTCTGGATGCACTCTATCTGGCGGTGACCAGCAATGATCCTGCGGCTGCTACGCAACAGGAGGTGCTGTCATGACCGGCGTGCTTCCCATCATCACCGCCGATCAGCGCATGGCTGAGCCCCGCGGCATCAAAGGCGTCATCTTTGGGCCCTCTGGTATTGGCAAAACCAGCCTGCTCTGGACGTTGAAAGCCTCGAGCACGCTGTTCTTCGACCTCGAAGCAGGCGACCTGGCGATCGAAGGGTTGGCAATCGATGCCATACGGCCGCGAACCTGGACGGAATGTCGGGACTTCGCGGTCTTCATCGGTGGACCCAACCCCGCGCTGCGCGACGAGCAGGCTTACAGCTCGGCCCATTATGCCGCCGTCTGCCAGAAGTTCGGAGATCCGGCGGCCCTCGATAAATACGACACGGTCTTTATCGACTCAATCACTGTGGCCGGGCGGCTTTGCTTTGGGTGGTGCAAAGGCCAGCCCGAGGCGTATTCGGAGAAAACCGGCAAGCCGGACGTGCGCGGCGCCTATGGCCTGCACGGCCGCGAGATGATCGCCTGGCTGACCCACCTGCAGCACACCCGCGGCAAGAACATCTGGTTCGTGGGGATACTCGATCAGAAGCCCGATGACTTCAATCGCAAGGTGTTCTCGCCGCAGATCGACGGCTCCAAGACTGGGCTCGAACTGCCGGGCATCGTCGATCAGGTCATCACCATGACCGACATTGCGGACGGGGACGGATCGCCTCAGCGCGGGTTTGTCTGCCAGACCCTGAATCCTTGGGGGTTTCCCGCCAAGGACCGGTCCGGCCGTCTCGATTTGATCGAGCCTCCGCATCTGGGTCAGCTGATGGACAAGATCCGCGGTCCCCTCGTGTCCGCTGAAAGCCGTCTGACCTACCAGCCGCCAAAGCTGCCCGCGCCGTCCCCGGCGCAGGCCACCACTCCCTCCAATGACACCACCAACTGAAAGGACTTCACCCATGTCTCTCTGGAACGATTTCAACGACGCACAATCAAACAGCAATGTCATCCCGAAGGGCACGCTGGCCAAGGTGCGCCTGACGCTGCGCCCAGGCGGGTATGACGACCCCAGCCAGGGCTGGACCGGCGGCTATGCCAAACGTGGCAATACCGGTTCTGTCTATCTCGATGCCGAATACACGGTGCTCGAAGGGCCCTATGCCAAGCGCAAGATCTGGTCGCTGATCGGCCTTTACAGCCCCAATGGTCCGAACTGGGCCAATATGGGCCGCAGCCTTGTACGGGGTATCCTCAATTCGTCACGCGGTATCTCGGACAAGGACAATTCCCCCGAGGCTCAGGCCCGGCGCCGGATCAACGGGTTTGCTGACCTTGATGGTCTGGAGTTTGTCGCCCGGATCGACATTGGACAGGACACCAACGGCGAGGACAAGAACGAGATCAAGAGCGCGGTCATGCCGGATCATCGCGATTACGCGCAGGTCATGGGCGCGGCACCGATGGCGGCACCATCGGGAGCCCCGGACTTTGCCTCAGCTGCGCATCAAACCGCATATGAGGCGCAAGCACCGGCACCCCATGGTCGGCCGTCCTGGGCGGACTGATCATGCCGATGCCTGCGATCAACATGACAGGCCAGAAGTTTGGCTTTTTGACAGTGGTGGAGCGCTTCGGCGCTTCACCAAGACCCAAATGGTTGTGCCGCTGCGCATGCGGAAAGCTGACCATCAAGGATGGCAGCCGTTTGCGCAGAGGGACCGTCAAGAGTTGCGGTTGCGCGACCCGGGCCCTCATTGCGGCTTCCAGACGGACCCATGGGATGACTGGACACCGGCTCGAGAACATTCGCCGAGGCATGCTGGCGCGGTGCCACAATCCCAAAAGCAAGGATTTCTCGCGATACGGCGCGCGGGGAATTCAAGTCTGTCGACAATGGCGGGATACGCCAGTCCAGTTCTACGACTGGGCACGGGCACACGGCTATGCGGATGATCTCAGCATAGACCGGATTGATCCCCGGAGCGGCTATTTCCCTGACAATTGCCGTTGGATCCCGCTCTCCGAGAATGTGGCGCGGGCCAATCGAGCGAGGCGGCAGAGAGCCGCATGAGCCATGTCGCGCAAATCGCATCCCCGCCCACAGAGGCTGCGGATTGCCCGGGCTTTGATCGCCTCTGGCATCCGCGGGGCACGCTCTGCGCCGTCTGCACCTCCCGCACCCGCGGCTTTGGCTGGTTTGATCCCAACCAACCCCGCGCAAAACGCACATACCGCTGGTTCTGCTCGATGCCGTGCCAGTCGGCCTTCACCCGAAAAGCCAAGAAAGGACTGACCATGACCGATTTTACTGAAGAGGAAACTCAGGCGCTTCCGGCTGTGATGCGCGCGCTCGCCCTGGAAATGGAGCGGATCGGCTGGGACCGCCCGCTGGGGCAGTTGAGCCAGAACGATATGCATCGGCTGATCGTCATCACCGTCGAAGCCTTCCGCACCGAGATGTTGGAGATCGCCAGCTTGTCGGAGGTGCCGTTCTGATGTTGGATTACAACCGCCGTCCCAGCTTCGCTGACCGGATCAATACCGCCATCGACGAGGCACTCACCACAGAAAACGCCGCCCGCGTACCCCGTGATTACCTCGGTGGCTCGCGGCTTGGCCATGCCTGCGAACGCGCCTTGCAGTTCGAGTTCACACACGCGCCCAAGGACGAGGGGCAGGACTTCTCCGGCCAAGTGTTGCGCATCTTTGCCATTGGCCATGTGCTCGAGGATCTGGCGGTCGCCTGGCTGCGGCAGGCAGGGTTTGACCTCTGTACCCGCAAGGGCAACCGCCCCGATGGCGGCCAGTTCGGCTTCTCGGTCGCAGGCGGGCGCATCCGCGGCCATGTCGACGGCATCATCGCCGCTGGACCGGAAGGCTTCGACCTCGCCGTCCCCGCGCTCTGGGAATGCAAAACCATGAACGCAAAGAACTGGCGCGCCTGCGTCAAAGAGGGCGTGACCAAATCGAAGCCGGTCTATGCCGCCCAGATCGCCGTCTACCAGGCCTATATGGAAGCAAGCGTGCCGGGCATCAGCGCCGCGCCTGCCGTGTTCACCGCGATCAACAAGGACACGGCCGAGCTTTACCACGAGCTTGTGCCGTTCGATGCCGAGCTTGCACAGCGCATGTCCGATCGGGGTGTGCGCATCCTGCGCGCCACGGATGCAGGCGAGCTTCTGCCGCGCGTGGCGGCCAATCGTGACTTCTTCGAATGCCGGTTCTGCTCCTGGGCAGAGCGGTGTTGGGGGCTGCCGACATGACGGACGCGCCCAACGACCCACCCGACACAGACAACCAGAAACAGGAGGCCGATATGGCCCAAGATGATGATCTTAAGGATGCAGACCGCAAGAAGGAAACCGATACTGCGCCGGACGCGCCCAAGGAAAATCTCGTTCACTTCAACCCGTGGCGGGACTTCAACGATGCAGCACCTCAGATCGATGTGTTCGGCGATGAGCCGGACCCCGAGCAGATCGCCCAGTTCATGGAGGTGGTGTTTGGCTATTGCGACGGCCTGATCCCGGTCCGCAGCTTTATCGACAAGGGGCAGGGCTTTGATGGCCGCCCGCATAACATCTGGATCAATGCCGGTGAAAACGTCACCGACAAGATGACCACCTTCGCCAATTGGGCCGCTCGCGAAGGCGCGGCAGTCTATGTTATCCCCGGCACAGTCGAAGCGCCCGGTCAGGCCAGGGCGGACGATATTCAGCAGATGCAGGCTGTGGTTGTCGATATCGACACTGGCGATATCGCCGCCAAGCGCGCACATCTTGAACGCCATCTTGGCGCACCCACGATGGTGGTCGAAAGCGGCGGCGTGACGCCTGAGGGGCAGCACAAGGCCCATGTCTGGTGGAAACTGACGGAGCCCGCCGAGGGCAGTGATATCGCGCGCGTGACCCGTATCCGCGGTGACATTGCCGCCAAGGTCGGCGGGGACATGCATTTTCGTTCGGCGCATCAGCCGATCCGGGTGGCAGGTTCTGTCTATTACAAGAACAGCCTCAAGACGCAGGTGCGCATCGTCACGCTGAACGCGGATCTCGAACGCGATCTGGGCGAGTTCACCGAAGCCGTGACCGATATGCCGCCCGCGCCGGGCGTGTCATTACAGCCGGACTTCGCCACGCCCGACAAGCCCGCCGTCGATGATGTGTTGGTCACCCCGGTACGCGAAAGCGCGCAGGACGACTGGTCGCGCTTCGAGGGGGCCTCGGCCGCGATCGGGTATTTCATCCGCATGGTCCATGAGGGCCGGATGTCGAAGGACGAGGGCTGGGAGGGCATCTGCGGCTACAACGCTGCGATGCTGCGGCCGCAGTGGACGGTGGAGCGGCTCAAGCGCGAGTCCGAGCGGCTCTGGGCCCGGCATGTCGAGAAATACGGACCACCCTTGATCCGTCTCGACAGCGCCGCGCCAGCACCCAATGAAATGCCCGCCTTCACGCTTGGCGCGCTGCTGGACGATGACAGTCCGATGCCTGCCGACATCATCGCGCCGCGTGTGCTGACGCCGGGTGGGCTGCTGGTACTGGGTGGCGCGCCCAAGGTCGGCAAGAGCGATCTGCTGATCTCCTGGCTGGTGCACATGGCAGCCGGGCAGCCGTTCCTAGGCTTCACCCCACCGCGACCCTTACGCGTGTTCTATCTTCAGGCGGAAATCCAATACCATTATCTCCGCGAGCGCATGAAGCAGATCTTCCTTCCGAAAGAGGTCCTGATCGGCGCGCGGGACAATCTGGTGGCCACGCCCAAGCTGAACCTTCTGCTGGACGTGGAAGGCAGTGTGCGTGTCGCCGCGGCCATCCGGCGGGCCTTTCCGGCCGAGCCGGTCGATATCATCTGCATCGATCCGATCCGCAATATATTTGACGGCGGACCTGACGGAGGTGGCGAAAACGACAATACCGCCATGATGTTCTTCCTCAAGGAGCGGGTGGAGGTTCTGCGCGACCATATCAACCCCGACTGCGGCGTCATTCTCGCGCACCATACCAAGAAGCTCAGCAAGCAGCAGGTCAAGGATGACCCGTTTCTGGCGCTCTCCGGTGCCAGTGCGCTGCGCGGATTCTACACCTCTGGTCTGATCCTGCACCGGCCCGATGAGGAAAACCCACAGCGCAAACTGGAGATTGAGTTGCGCAACGGTCCCGCTCTGGCGGCCAAACTGATCGACAAGGTGGGCGGCGAATGGACCGAGATCAACCCGATGAATGAGCGGATAATAGGGGGAGAAATGGGTGCCAAACATGACGCTGAGCGAAACCGGAAGGCCGATGTCATCCTGGGCCTGTTATTCGATGAAGCGGCCGAAGGTAGGCTATACACGTCAACGCAGTTCGGTGCGGGCTTCGAGAACCAGCATGGGCTTGGCAGCGAATTCACAATTCGACAGCGGATCAATGTCCTGGCGACCAAGGGCTTCGTGAAATTTCGCCGCGATCTGGCCGAACAAGGGTTCCCCGCGACCAAGTCACACTTCGGCTATCTCTGCGTCGAGGGCATGCGGTTTGGCCGTGATCGTGTGATCGATCCCGAGACTGGTGAGGTGCTGGCCGAGGGCGAAACGGTCCTGCCGACCCATTTCAAATGCCCCAATTCTGGACGTGCCAGGGAGGTCGAAAACCCTGCGGTCTGGGTCTTTCCAGAGGGGGGCGATGAATGACTTTGTCATATGACAGAGGCCACTGTCATCCTCATGCCTCTGTCATGAATTCAATGAAATCAACAACTTGCCGATGACGATGACAGAGGCCTCTGTCATACCCCTCTGTCATCAAAAATGGGAGAAAACATCATGAAAACAGGAGCTTGTAGGTGTTTGATGAGAGAGAGTGTGACCCCCCTATACTACGTATTAGGGGGCAACCCTTGGGGACTGCCCCCTAAACGATACGAAGTTCGGATCTACGGACGCTGACAAACAGTCTTGTTCCAATCTGACGACGGCGGCCGGTACCGCCAAGCATCAACCGCCGTCGTCTTCCACCCGAGCAGCCAACCAGAAGAGGAGACCACTCATGGCTGATACGACTCTCGCCGACGCCAATCTCGGCGCAACCCCGAAAACGCCCATGCCACCTGCACAGGGCCAAAGCACCATCTTGGCGCTTGACCTCGGCACCACGACTGGCTGGGCTATCCGCAGCTTTGACGGGCTGATCACCAGCGGCACCGTCAGCTTCAAGCCCGGCCGCTACGATGGTGGCGGCATGCGCTACCTGCGCTTCACCAATTGGCTGACGGAGATCGACCGGCTGTCTGGGCCAATTGGGGCGATCTATTTTGAAGAAGTACGCCGACATGCAGGCACTGACGCAGCCCACGTTTTCGGGGGGCTGTTGGCTGTTCTGACCAGCTGGGGCGAGTTGCGCGGTGTGCCGTACCAGGGCGTGCCGGTTGGAACCATCAAGAAATTCCTGACGGGCCAGGGCAACGCGAACAAACAAGCGATGATTGACGCTGCCCGCAAGCGCGGGTTCAGCCCGACCGACGACAACGAGGCCGACGCGATCGCAATCCTGCTCTGGGCCATCGAGACGCAGGGAGGTGTGGCATGAAACCCAATCACCACATCGGCCTCGAGCAGCGAGACGGTTTTGACGCTGGCCGTGATCCTCGCAGCATGTCGCCGGACGAGCTGAAGCAGTTGGGCCATGCCCGCGTGTCGCCGCTCAAGGCCCTGCGTCTCAAATGCCTCGATTGCTGCAACGATACCGCTCAAGAGGTGCGGTTCTGCACGGTCGTCAACTGTCCGAGCTGGCCGTTTCGGATGGGTAAGAATCCGTGGACCAGCGAAGCGCGTCGTGAAATTGGGAGGGCCGCTGCGCACAGATTGAACGTAGAGCGCGCGACGGCCGGGTTTGACCGGCTCCAAACGAGCAGCTCGCTCTCCGCTGGGGAAAGGGTGCCGCAAGAGCAGAGCGTTGATTTTGCCCCGGCCCTGACCGACGATAAAGGAGGTGCGTCATGACCGGGATGCGGTTCACGCCCCGCGGTTACGGCGGTCATCGCCGCGATCCCGAGCAGGTCAAGCGCGACGGCTGGCATGAGCAGGGCGTGCTGGCGGTCAGCGTGGATGATCACAGGCTGACCTGGCCAGAGCGCGAACTCGTGGAGCAGTTGGGCACGAAACTCTACGGCAAACGCCCGCAGGGCAGGGAGGTGCGCTATGGTCGATGACTGGACACGGGCCATGGTGGCGGACAGGCTGGAGTTGGCAGCAGATGTCATCCGGTCCATGCCACCGGTGCGGCCGCAGGGCTATGTCAGCGCCTGGCCCGAATACGTGCACGGCTTTGCTGACCAAGTCGAACAGGAGCCGAAGATGCGTCGCCCTCTGCCGTCACCGCGGATGATCACGCAGGCTGATGAGGCGATGCTGTGGCTGCGGTGGGTCGACAAGGACATCGGCCAGATCCT
>NZ_JAIMIA010000117.1 GCF_019966495.1 Tateyamaria pelophila
CTAAGAAACAGGACTACCGAATTCCGGCTGCGGCTTGATCGTTTAAACCGGAACAACCGCGTGTGAGACGTCTGGAGAGTTTTATGGAGTAAGAGATCGGCACTGAGAGGATGGGAAAACCCGGCTGCAACACCGAGCTTCGCGCTCGCGGCGTTGATTGGGACCCGACCCGCTCAATCCATACCGGCCGGCGGCGTATGAAAGCTGCAAAATGAGGCCTGACATATGACCGCACCGATCACACGCTCACTTTGCTCAAAAGAAACTTGCACGAAGGGGGTATCCACATATGTTGCATGGAGCGTGAAGATGTCGGAACGCGCCCTACCCGAGACGGATTTCAGGCGGTGCGTTCCAACTTGGGGCGGCCAAGTTCAGTCATCCGGTTAAGGATCCGGACGCCAATCTTGGCCTCTGTCTTCTGATTTTCGAAGCTGCGCGCCTTGAGCTTGTGTCCGATGACAGTCTTCGAACGGCCGATCTGCGTCTCAATTCGGCTGCGCTGATTGTAGCCAGATGACTTCTGCCATGCCATACGGCCATGGGCAGCTATGTCCGCAATATGTCGATCCCGAATGCTCGCATTTTGAGCCGTGTCAGGGCCCAAGATCGCGTTCTTGGGTGGTGGGATAGTGACCTCAATTAACGTGCCGAAGCGGTCAGTCAGACCCTTAACCGTTGGCTCGCCATCGTAGGCACCATCCGCAAGAAACTTCTCAATCGGGCCATCGATTTGATCAAGCAGGCCCGGCAGCGCTGTCGGATCGCCAATGTCATCCGTGGTCAAATCAGAGCAGACGATCTCTCCGCTCACAAGATCAAGGACAAGGTGCAGCTTGCGCCAGGCACGCCGGTTGCCCTTGGTTTTATGCTTTTCCTCAAGCCATTTATTACCCGGCAGGTGCATGCGCAGCATGCTGCCGAGAGGGCACCCTCGCCAAAGATCTTTAGCCCGGTGCTATCCACAACCAGTTGAATGGGTTTGACCCTCTTGGATGCAGTCTTGGCAGGCAAGCTCAACCCATTGCCTCTGCGTGACATGGTCGTGAAATGCGGCACCGTGATATCGACGCCCATCAGTTTGGAAATAGAGCGCATCAAGCCTTGCGTCTGTAGAAGCGGTTGCTTGAACACCATGCGCAGCGTCAGAGACATTTAAATCGCCAAATCAGAATACACAGGCTGGCCACCAGGCGTCGTGCGCGGTGGAGCCGACCACACCGCAAGCGCATCCTCACTGATCCAAACCGTAAGATCGCCGCGCCGCCGCAGGCATTCATCGTACTCGGCGCAGTTGGTCACACGACGCTTTTGCTTCGGGATTTTGGCGCGACGATCAGCGTTGAATTTGTGCGGCATTTACAGCATCCTCAAGAACCGCAGCGGCCAGCACCGCTGGAGTACCGACCGGGATATCGTAGATCTCGCACGTGCGCTGGCCCGTCTCATGCCTGACAAGCTGATTGCCGCAACTCTCAACCGGGCAGGCAAGGTGACCGGCCGCGGTCACGGATGGACGCAATCGCGGGTAGCCGCCTGTCACCACGCCAACATCGCGGGTCTCCGCATTGAGTATCGGCCCCTGTTTGATGTGCAATTCGAAATAGGCGTCGATCTCGCGGGGAACGCAAGGCACATGCCCCAGATATCCGATGCGGCGCAATTCATCACCAAACCTCAGCCCATAGTTATCCATCAGCCCGTGTACCCAGTCGGTTTTGTATGCTCCGACAAAACACCCTGACGCAGACATCGGTGGGGAAAAGCGCGCACCTTCCTCATTCGTCCAGTTCACAATTTCCAGCGGTCGGCGGGTCACATGCCCCAGATCATTCAAGGTTCGGATAACCTCAAGGGAGGCCAGAACGCCCGCGATCCCGTCAAAACGCCCCCGGTTGATCTGCGTGTCCAGATCGCTTCCAAACAGGACAGGTGGGAGGCTGGGGTCTGTACACTCGCGGCGGCCAAAGATGTTACCGCAGGCGTCAACTGTGACATCTAACCGAGCCTATTGGCACCAAGTCACGAAAAGGTCCCGCATCTCACGGTCTGTATCGGACAGTGCCAGCCGGGACAGACCGCCTGGGCGCCCCGGACCGATGCCCGACAAGGCATCAATCGTGGCGGTGAAACGGTTCAGATCGATTCGGGCGTCTGGAGGCAGGGCCGCATTCATTCCCGGATCGCATCCCGGAAAGTGGTCAGAAACGCCTCTGCGTTGTTTTTGAGCGAGGGGCCGAGGTAACCCCCTTCTTGGATCAGCACAGTGGGCAGGTTCATTGCGGCAATCCGGCGCGCCATATCGGCAAATCCACCAGCATTGACCTTCACTGCAGCCAGCGGGTCATCAGCGGCCATGTCAAAGCCCAGCGAGATCACCAGCGCCTGCGCGCCGAAATCCTTGATCGCGGCGATCCCCCGGTCCAGCGCTGCCATCACCTCCGGCTCACCATCGCCCATTTGTAGGACTTCATTTCGGGTCGTGCCAAGCCCCGCCCCCTCGCCGGTCTCGTCGGCGTAGCCCAGATAAAACGTCGGATAGACTGCCGGATCAGGGTGCAGCGAACAAAAGAACACATCCGCCCGGTCATAGAAAATATCCATCGACCCGTTGCCGGTATGCACATCCACATCCAGTAAGGCGATCTTGTCCCAACTGCCCCGCATATGATGCGCGGCGGCGCAGGCGTTGTTGTAAAAGCAAAACCCGTTCGAGCAGTCCTTCATGGCGTGATGGCCCGGCGGGCGGCTCAGCCCATAGGACGCTCGTGCACCGTCCATAACCTCCTGCGCCGCAGAAAGGGCCGTCTGGGCCGACCAATACGCCGCCTCATAGGTGTTTTCGGTCAGCGGGGTCGAGGTATCCGTCATCCACCAGCCCATGGCACCGTTGATGTCCTTGGGCACGCGACCGCGCCGGGTGCCGGGATGCCGCGTCGGAATGCCCAAAGCATCCTCGGGCGCCTCTGCTATGAACCGGCCATAGGCATCAGCAAAGAAATCCACATAGTCGGGATCATGCACTGCCTTGATCGGCCCGGTGCCAAAATCGGCCGGGGCCTCTACCGGAAATCCGTTTTCCAGCAGCATGTCGCGGATCAAGATCGCACGTTCCGGCTGTTCGGGGTGGGGCATCGGCGCGCCTCCACGATAGTAAACTTGTGGTTTGTGCCCCAATTGGCGCGGGTCGAAAAAGGCTTTCATCGTTGGGTCCTTTGTCGGGGGCTAATAGCCCGTTTTCCTGTCGACTGCTGTCGATGGGTGCTGTCCCGCCTGTATCTGCTCAAGCGAGTGTTCCAATGCATCAATGACGGCCGGGGCTGATGTGATGCTTGCTTCGTGCGGCGTGATAAAGACCATTGGATGCGACCAAAACGGATGGTCCGCGGGCAGCGGTTCCTGCCGGAAAACATCAAGCGAAGCACCTCCAATCTGGCCGGATGTCAGAGCCGCCAGCAGGTCCTCCTCGACGAGGTGGTTGCCCCGGCCCAACTGGATCAGCGCCGCACCCTTTGGCATCCGGGCAAAGAGCCCCGCGTCAAGAATCCCTTGAGTCGCATCAGTCAGCGGCAGAATGTTGATCAAAATATCGGCTCGCGCCGCCACAGCTTCGACCGATCCCGGCCCAGAGATGCAGGAAATTCGTCCTTCGTCCTGTCTTGGGGAACGCGCCGCCACCAAGACGGGAAACTCCATCGACGCGACGGTCTGCGCGATCGCCTGCCCCATCAAGCCGTAGCCAAGGATGCCGACCGTTACAGCAGACGGGGGGCGCAGGATCTTGACAGTCTGGCGGTCCCAGCGAGAGGCCTGCTGGGCGGCGATATAATTGCCCATCTGACGGTGATGCCAGACCACATGCCACGCGGCGAAGCCCGCCATGATGGCGGCCTGCTCTTTATCGTGGACGCGTGCCACGACGGCATGTTTTGGCAAGCTCCGATTTGACAGAACACCGTCCACACCGGCGGCGATAACCTGCACCAACCCGATATTAGGATAGGCGTCAAAAGCGTCCTCGGCTGGATTCCACGCAAGCGCAAAGCGGATACGGGCGGGATCGGGAACATCCTCGGGCCGGTAAAGGCGAATACCGTCGCGGGTCTCGGTTTCGGGACCGAAGATGTCGGGCAGATCCAGAGAGGCACTTAGATAGACGCCTTCGACCACATCATGCTGCGCCAGTTGAGCACGCGATGTCACAGGGCAGCCTCCTTTTGGGCGGCCAGTGCCTTTTCATGGGCCTTGCCGGGGATCGCATCAAGCAGCGACTGGGTATAAACGGTTTGCGGATCCCCAAGCACCTGCACCAAGGGTCCGAATTCGACCATCTCGCCGCGCTGCATGACGATGATGCGGTCACAAACCTGAGAGGCCACCCGCAGATCATGGGTAATAAAGATCATCGACAGGTTTAGCCGATCCTTGAGGTCAGCCAGCAAATCCAGCACCTGCGCCTGAATGGACACATCGAGGGCAGAGACGGCCTCGTCCGCTATGATGACCTCGGGCTCCAATGCCAGCGCGCGGGCGATGCCGACACGTTGCCGTTGCCCACCTGAGAATTCATGCGGGTAGCGCTCCATCGCCGAAGGATCGAGATCGACGAGCGTCAGCAACTCAGCTGCACGGGCCCGTGCCGAAGCCTTGTCGGATCCATAGGCGATTAGCCCGTCGGTCAGGATGGTGCCGATCCGCGCCCGCGGATTGAGAGACGAAAACGGGTCCTGAAACACCATCTGGATGCGACGCCGATGCGCGTGCAGCGCGCGCCCCTTGATGTGCGATATATCCTGCCCTCCAATTTTCACGACCCCTTTTTCCGGGGTCAGCAGACGCGCGAGGCAGCGGCCCAGCGTAGATTTCCCTGACCCACTTTCCCCGACGATGCCGATCGTTTCACCTTTCTGCAGGTCAAACGACACGTCTTTCACCGCCCTGACCACGCGCGGCTTGGCGAAAAAGCCGGAGGTGCGGGTACGGAACGTCATGCTCAGGTCCCGGACGCTCAGGATGGGTTTGCCTTCTGTTGCCGCGCGCGGGGTGCCGGTAAACGCCAGCCCGGGAATCGCGTCGAGCAGCGCGCGGGTATAGGGGTGCGTCGGCGTCAGCAGCACCGTATCCGCCACACCCGCCTCGACGACCTCCCCTGACTGCATGACGATCACGCGATCCGCGATGTCGGCCACCACGCCGAAATCATGGGTGATGAACAGCACAGCCATGCCGCGCTTGCGCCGCAGCTCCTCGATCAGGTCGAGGATCTGCGCCTGCGTGGTCACATCGAGCGCGGTCGTGGGTTCATCCGCGACGAGGATCTGCGGCTCGAGCGCCAGCGCCATGGCGATCACGACGCGCTGTCGCTGACCGCCGGAGAGTTGAAAGGGATAGGCGCGGATCGTCGTTTCAGGATCGGGCAGACCTACTTCTTGTAGCAACTCCAACGCACGGGCACGGCGCGTCCGCGGGGTCAGAAGGTCATGCGCTTCGAAGACTTCGGCAATCTGGTCGCCGATCCGCATGAGGGGGTTGAGTGCGCTGAGAGGTTCCTGAAAAATCATCGAAATCTCGCACCCGCGTAGTGAAAGCATCTCAGTCTCAGACAAATCCAGCAGGTTGCGCCCCCCGAACATGATCGTGCCGCCTGCGGAGCGCACCCCCTCGGGCAGCAGACCCATCAGTGCATTGGCGGACATGGATTTGCCCGACCCGCTTTCGCCCACGATGCAGAGTATCTCGCCCTTTTCGAGTGTAAAGGACACATCCTTGACCGCCAGCTCGCGGTCCGCCCCCTTGGGTAGCGCGATGGACAGGTCGTCGACGCTGAGCAGGGTCATGACTGCCGCCTGCGCAGCCGCGGGTTCAGCGCATCGTTCAGCCCCTCACCGATGAGGTTGAGCGCCAGCACCGTCAGCACGATGGCGATGCCGGGAATGAAGCTGAGCCACCACGCGGTGCGGAGGACAGTGCGCGCGGCCCCGATCATATAGCCCCAGGACATCACGTTGGGATCTCCCAGCCCCAGAAAGCTGAGCGAGCTTTCCAGCAGGATGGCGGTGGCCACCATCAGAGAGGCCAGCACGATGATCGGCGGCAGGGCGTTCGGCAACACCTGTTTCAGGATGATCGCGAGGTTGCTTTGTCCCGAAAGGGTCGCCGCCTCGACGAATTCGCGGTGACGCAGGGACAGTACCTCGCCCCGCACAAGGCGCGCGACGGGAGGCCAGCTGACGATGGCAATGGCAAGGATGACATATGCCAGCGACGGTTGAAAAATCGCCAGCAGAACGATGGCCAGCGCAAAACTGGGGATCGTCTGAAAGAACTCGGTAAAGCGCATCAACATATCATCGGCCAGCCCGCCGTAGTACCCGGCAAGCGCCCCGATGGGGATGCCGATGGCCAGCGCCACGACCGTGGACACCAGCCCCACCAACAGCGACACACGCGCCCCATGAAAGAGGCCGGACAGCACGTCGCGGCCAAGGGCATCTGTTCCAAGCGGCAGACCGTCCATGGTAAAGGGCGGCAGGAACGGACGCTGCACCATCGACCAAGGGCTGCGCGGAAAGAGGAACGGTGCCGCCACCGCGCACAGCAGCACGAGGGCCAGAATGACAAGGCCGATGACAGCGCCCCGGTTTTGGCGGTAGCGGAACCAGAACGCCTTCATGTCGCAATCCTGATGCGCGGATCGACGATCCCGTAGAGGATATCGGTGACAAGATTGAACAAAAGCACCATCGCAGCGGAGATAAAGAACACTCCGAGGATCACGTTATAATCCCGCTGGCTGATCGCTTCGAACATCAGCCGTCCGATGCCGGGCCAAGCAAAGACAGTCTCCGTCAGAACCGCGCCGCCAACGATCTGGCCGGCCTGCAGTCCTGCCAGCGTGATGACCGGCAGCAGCGCATTGCGCAGGACGTGCCGCCGCTGGATCACCGAATTGCGCAGACCCTTTGCGCGCGCGGTTTTGACAAAATCCAGCCGCGATACTTCGAGCATCGAGGCGCGAGTCATGCGCATGTAGATCGCCGTGAAGAAGAGTCCCAGCGTGCTGGCGGGCAGGATCAGATGCTTGCCTACGTCCAGTACGCGGTCGAGGCCCGTGTAATTCGCGCCGATGGTCTGATAGCCGAACCCGGGCAGCCAGCCCAGCACGACCGAAAACAACAGCGACGCCATCAGCGCCACCCAAAAGAGCGGGGTCGCGTAAAAGATCAGTGCCACAGCGGAAATCAGCGTGTCCCACCACGTGCCCTGCGCCTGTGCCGCCAGAACGCCCGCCGTGACGCCCAGCACGATAGAGATCACAAAGGCAGTGGCGGTCAGCAAAAGCGTCGCGGGCAACCTGTCCCAGATCAGTTCGGCCACCGGCATCTGCTGGCGGTAGGAATAGCCCAGATCAAGCTGCACCGCGCCTCTCATGTAGGTCCAGAGCTGCATAGCAAAGGGTTGATCCAGACCAAAGCGTTCCCGCAGATCCTGCAAGAATTTTTCGTCCGCCGCGCCTGCTTCGCCTGCCATGACCGCCGCCGGATCACCGGGGGCCGCATGGATCAGGACAAAGTTCAGCACGAGGATCGCCAGCAAGATGAAAACGGCTTTGACCAGCCGCGCCGCTATGAAGCCAAGCACAATGCAGTCCTGTGGTTAGGTCGTGAAAACCGCCGCGCCGAAAAACGGGCGCGGCGGCAAAGCGCAAGGATCAGTTCTGTACCAGCCACGCATCGCGCAGACCATCATTGACGCCGATGGCGGTGCTGACGGGATTTTTAAGGTCACAGCGGTAGATCGTCGGGAACTCAAGCTCCAGCATCCAGGCCACGGGCACGTCATCGACAATGATGTCCTGCGCCTTGGTGTAGAGCTCTTGTCGGGCTGCATCATCCGCCTGAATGGCCGCGTCAGCAAAGAGTGCATCAACCTCTTCGTTGACGTAGCCCGAGACGTTGTTCCACGGGCTACCCTGCGCGATGTTGGACGAAATATACGTCCGCGCGACGCCTAAGGCAGGATCCCCGTACTGATAGAGATAGGTGAAGGCCATGTCGAAGTCCCACGCGCCAACCTTTTGGTTCCAGCCCGCCACGTCTGTGGCTACCAGTTCCGAATTGATCCCGACCTCGGCAAGGTTCTGGCGTGTGGCCTCTGCCCACCGTTGCCATGTTTCGCCATAGGGCAAGGGAAGAATGCGCAGCGTTTCACCGTCATAACCTGAGGCCGCTAGATATTCCTTGGCCTTTTCAGGGTTGAACGAGATATCGGGCGTGTTCTCTTCGTGGAACCGCGTGACGGAACTGACCGGACCCTTGGCGACGGTGCCATTGCCATTCCACAGCGCATCGCGGGCGAACTCGCGATCCAGCGCGTGCATCACTGCCTTGCGCAGGTTCTTGTCGGTCATCGGCCCTTCGTGCATGTTCAGCCACATCCATGAATGAGGCCCAAAGAATTCCCAGCCAGCGTTGGTGGTACACACGTTGTCCATCGCGGTCAGACGCGGAATATCGAAGTTCTCGATCGATCCACCGGGCAGCAGATCGACCTGCCCCGTCTCGAACGCCACGGCGCGCGAGGCAGCATCAGGGATCACCTGATAATAGATCTCGTCCAGATGCGGCTTGCCCTCCAAGTAGTAGTCCTCGTTTTTCACGAGATGGATGTAGCTGCCACGCTCCCACTCCTGAAATTTGAAGGGGCCGGTGCCGATGGGTGTGTTGTTCGCCGGGTTGTTGGCGAAATCCGTCCCCTCGTAGATGTGTTTCGGGATCATCGGCATGGTGCCGACCTCGAATATCCCCAGAAACGGGCCGAACGGCTGATTCAGCGTAAAGACCACAGTCTTGTCGTCCGGCGCTTCGATGCTGGCCACGTGTACCAGTGAGGCGCGCAGACGGGCGTGAGTTTCGCGCAGAAAGACATCGACGGAAAACACAACATCCGCCGAGGTGAACGGCGCGCCATCATGCCAGACCACATCATCCTGCAGCGTAAAGGTGTAGGTCAGCCCGTCGTCCGACTTGCTCCACTCCTTGGCCAGCGACGGCATGGGGTTCAGATCGGTGTCATAGCGCAACAGGCTTTCGTAGATCTGACCCGCGACCATCTGCGTGGGCCCGTTCTGGATCAGGCCCAGCATCAGGCCCGGCGGTTCGGGCTGGATCACGGCGTTGAGCGTGCCACCTTGCACGGGTTCTTCGGCGGCGAGGGCGCTGGCCATGGCGATGACTGCCACGGTCGTAAGAAAGCGAAATGTCTTCATTTTGTATCTCCCTGGAGATGGTTGTTGGGATCACGCCCCGCTTATGATGCGAGGTCGGGGTAATGCTTGAGCGCGAGGCGCAGATAGGCCTCCCACTCGGGGTCGGGAACGTCGTAATTACCGCGGTTTCGTGTCAGATAATCGTATTGGCCGGCTGTATGTTCGGCCACATCATCAGGCACGCGGTTCAACTCGGCACCGGTGGACATCAGAGCCACTTGCGCCTTACAGGTCCGTTCGAGGTTGAACATCAGCGCGAATGCCTCGCCAACCGTGCCGCCACAGGTCAGCAGGCCATGGTTACGCAGGATCATCACCTTACGAACCCCCAGATCGGCGACCAGACGTTCGCGCTCTCTCAGGTCAAGTGCGATCCCTTCGTAGTCGTGAAAAGCCACGCGATTGTAGAACTGCATCGACCACTGGTTCAGGGGCAGGATGCCCTCGACCATCGACGCGATCGCGACACCCGCCACGGTATGCGTGTGCAGGACGCAACCAACTTCGGGCCGGGCGGCATGAACCGCGCTGTGGATCGTGAACCCCGCATCATTGATGCCCGCCCCGTAAGTATCACGGATGATCGTCCCATCCAGATCGACGGTAACGAGGTTGGACGCCGTCACCTCGTCAAAGCGCAGACCGAAGGGGTTGATGAGGAAACCATGTTCCGCCTCGGACGCCGGAGCGCGGGCGGAAATATGCGTAAAAATACTGTCATCGAGGCCGAAATACGCCACCAGCCGATAGGCGGCCGCTAGATGCAGACGTTCCGTGGCCACTGCGTTAATATCGTCGTGTTTCATGATCACCCAAATTTGACGTAAATCGCCTGTGGCGATCACCAATGCGCTGCGTTCAGCGGCGTAAGCCTGTGTTTTAAGAATACCGCGCGCTCATCCTAGGATGAGGTTAGCAATGAGTTGCGAAACCACAAAATAGTTTTTTACTATATCAGCCAATATATTTTGCGATGTTAAATTTCGAGTACCGCTCTTTAGCTGGATGCCGCGATGACTTCTTGGGCAACCTGTAAAAACGTGCCCTCTGCACCGCTCAGATGCCGGGCGGGATCTGAAATAAAGAACATATCCGCGTAGAGATGCGCCTTGGGCAAGTCGATCCGCCAAAGAGTTTCATCCTCGATCTCACGCGCGACGGCATGGACGGGCAGGACACCGATGCCCAGACCTGCTGTAATCATGCGGCAGACTTCGGTGAAATCTCCGCTGGTGCCCCCGATGGTGCGGCCCAGACCGGTGCTGTCGCGCAGGGCGATCATTGGTTCCGGCGCGCGCCCTTCCTTATCGCAGGAAAACGAGATGAAGGGCACGTTGCGCAGGTCATCCAGCGTGACATCCTGCCGCCCGAAAAGCGGATCTTCGGCACCGCAGAATATACCGTATTCGGCGCGTAGCAAAAGCTGGCAATCAAGTCGCGACAGGGGCCGGGTCATCAGACAGATGCCAAAGGGCACGGCCCCTGACACTACATTGTGCAAAATGGTCGGGCTGGACGCGATCTGGATGTCAATCACCACCGACGGGTGCCGCTGATGCACCAGCCGCAGGATTTCGTCCAGTATGTCACTGCGCACCCCGGTGACGATCTGGATCTGCACGGTGCCTACCAGATCGGAGTGCAGCGCCTTGAGCTTCTCTTCGGCGCGCAGGGCGGCCTCGAACATGCGCTGCACCTCTGCAAAAAGAACCTCGCCCGCTGCGGTCAGTTCGAAATCACGCTGTCCCCGCTGCACAAGTTGTTGCTGCAACCGCTTTTCCAGCCGCGCGAGCGCGCCACTGACCGAAGGCTGGCTCAGCCCTTGTTCACGGGCGGCCTTGGTAACACCCTTGGTGTTGACGATAAAATAGAAACTGCGCAACAGGCCCCAGTTGTCACACAGGGGGGTGCCATCGACCCCTTGCTTGAACGCCTTGTTCACAACGCTTCAGCCGGATCGCGCAGGCCGGTGCGCAGTGTCGTTATCTGGTCGAGCAACGCCGGTTTCGCCGAGAGGATATCCTTCTGAATGGCCAACCGGGCCCGGTCGGGGCTTTTGTCTTGCATGGCATCGATCACCTCATGATGTAGGGCGTTCAGACCGGGCGGCTGCATATCGTAATAGCAAGCCACAAGCGGCCCCATCTGCAGCCACAGACCTTTGAGGATTTTTTGCAGGGTCGGCATGTCTGCCACAGCGCTGAGCGACAGGTGGAATTCCTGATTGCCCGCGGTGGCCAACGCAAGGTTCTGCCGGTCAGCCGCCTTGTCGTTACGGTTCAGCAATTTCCGCAGATCACGCAGGTCTTGCGGTGTCGCCCGTTCCGCGGCCCGCTCAGCCGCGAGGCCCTCCAGATGGAGCCGGATTTGCAGGATTTCGAGATACATCGCCTGCGTCATCACCGGCACCCGCACGTCCTTGGGAGAGCGTTGTTCCAGCACCTTTTCCTGCGTCAACTGTTTGATCGCATCGCGGATTGGCGTGGTACTGACCCCCCACCTCTCGGACAGGCCACGGATGGTTAGCTTGTCGTTGGGGCGCATCTGCCCGGTCAGCAACGCCTTGGCGATACGCTCGTAGACCTGATCGCCTAGGTTGATCCGGCTCAAATCGTCAAGCGCTGATGACATGGTCAGGCGTCGCTCCACTTCAGACATTTGATGCATGATGCATCAAAAAATCTTGCCATACCGACCCAGGAAACGCTAGCACTTTACACAGCCGGAGGTGAATACCGCGGTTTAGCCCAATCGTCCTGACCGAAAGACTATACCCATGAACCTGAACCTGCGCCCCAACTCCGATGAAGCCCGCGATATCGCCTATCACTTTCACGGCTACACCAATGCCCGTGTCCACGAGGAAAACGGACCGCTGATCATCGACCGTGGCGACGGCGTTTATGTGTTTGACAACAATGGCAACCGCTACATGGAAGGGATGGCAGGGCTTTGGAGTGTTGGTGTCGGATTCAACGAAAAACGCCTGGCGGATGCTGCCCATGCGCAGATGCAAAAGCTGCCGTTTTATCATACATTTTCGCACCGCTCGCATGGGCCGGCCATTGATCTGGCGGAAAAGCTGATCGACATCGCCCCCTTCCCAATGAGCAAGGTGTTCTTTACAAACTCAGGCTCAGAAGCCAACGACACGATTCTGAAAATGGTCTGGTATCGGTCAAATGCGTTGGGAAAACCAAAAAAGAAGAAGGTCATTTCCCGTCTGCGCGGCTATCATGGGGTGACCATCGCGTCGGCGTCGATGACCGGCCTGCCGTATAATCACAAGTCGTTTGATCTGCCGATTGACGGGATTCTACACACCACCTGCCCGCACTACTGGCGCGAAGGGCGCGACGGCGAAAGCGAAGACGCCTTTGCCACCCGCTGCGCCGACGATCTGGATGCGATGATACAAGCCGAAGGGCCGGACACCGTCGCCGCCTTTATCGCGGAGCCGGTCATGGGCGCGGGCGGTGTCGTTGTGCCCCCCGCCACCTATTGGGAAAAGATACAGGCGGTTCTATCGAAATACGACATCCTTCTGATCGCAGATGAGGTCATCTGCGGGTTTGGCCGGACCGGGAAAATGTTCGGTTCAACCACCTATAGGATCAGGCCGGACGTTCTGACCATGTCGAAACAGATCACGTCGTCCTATTTTCCGTTCTCGGCCTTTATGGTCAACGACCGAGTTTATGAGCCAATCGCGGATGAAAGCAACCGGATCGGCGTTCTGGGCCACGGCTATACCGGCGGGGGGCATCCCGTAGGGGCCGCCGTAGCACTTGAAAACCTCAAAATTATCGAGGAACGCGATCTGGTGGGGAATGCCGCGGCGCGCGGTGCCGAACTTCAGGCCGGGCTGGCCGGATTTCTAGATCATCCGCTAGTGGGCGAAGCGCGCGGAGTTGGCCTGATCGGTGCCCTGGAACTGACCCCACCCCAAGGGATGGAGGAGCAATTTTCCCCCGGCAAGATCGGCGCACATATGAGCAAGACAATGCTCGCCAACGGGCTGGTATCGCGCAACATGATGGATGCGATGGCATTCTGTCCACCGATGATAATCACCTCGAAAGAGATGGCGGAAATGATGTCCATCATGGAGCGCAGTCTCGCGCAGGTGAGCAAAGAGCTGGGCGTCTAGCCGAGCCCCGGCAGTCTGGCAATGTGGTCGGTTCATGACCTTCAACGGCGTTGATGGTGTGGATACCCCCGCTCAGCGGCATCGCAATGTGCCAGAATGGTGAAGTATCACCAAGCAACGAGGA
>NZ_JAIMIA010000118.1 GCF_019966495.1 Tateyamaria pelophila
AGACGATGTCATCAAGCAGTACCTGGAATTACATTCCGACAAATGATGCCTCCGGCGTCAGCCGGTGGTCCTTCACTGATGATCTAGTGTACTTGCGGCTGATCAGATGGGAGTGGGATATGGCTGTCGGTAATATACCTGTAGCTGCAATCGGAGCGTCTGCTGGCGGCCTCGAAGCGTTGCAGAAACTGGTTCAGGCGATCCCCGCACAAAGCGGCATCTGCTACGTGATCGTACAGCATTTGTCGCCGGATCATCCCTCCATCATGGACCAATTGCTTGGAGCCCACAGCACCGTTCCGGTGAAGAAGATAGTGAACGGGATGCGGGCGGAGATCGATACGGTTTACGTCATCCCTGCCGGCCCCCACCTGACTTTCCGGAATGGGTTTTTCCACCTGCACGACGACCGCCCGGAAAAAGGTATTCGAACACCGATTGACCGCTTTTTCACGTCGATCGCGGAAGAACTGGGACGCGACGCTTTTTGCATTATCCTGTCCGGAACGGGGAGTGACGGAACGGCCGGGCTGAAGGCCATCAAGTCCGCAGGCGGTGTGGCCATCGTTCAACAAAGCAGCTCGGCGCGGTTTCCCGGGATGCCGGACAGCGCGGTTGCGACGGGTCTCGTCGATTTTACGATGATGCCCGAACGCATACCGGCCCGGCTCATCGACATGGTGGATCACCGCGCCCGCCTGAACGATCAAGGCTTGCGCGAAAGGCTCGCCAAAGAGGTAGAAGAACGCCTTCCCGAGATTACCGACCTTCTGAACCATGAGGGTGGGCATGATTTCGCGGACTACAAAAGTGGCACGCTGGTGCGTCGTATCGAGCGGCGCATGACCTTGCTCAGGCAGCGCACGGTGGATGGGCTGATCGGCATTCTCAAAGATGACCCGGCAGAACGAGAACGTCTCCTGCAAGACTTCCTGATCGGCGTTACGCAGTTTTTCCGTGACAAGGAGGCCTTTGCAGCCCTGAATGACAAGATTATCCGGCCGATAATCGAGTCCGATACCGACAAGGTTCGGGTCTGGGTGCCCGGTTGCTCAACCGGCGAAGAAGCCTACAGCCTCGCCATCCTGTTCGCCGAAGCGCTGGAAAACGTCGGCTCCCGTGCTTCCTTGCAAGTGTTCGGCACCGACATCGACGCCGCAGCCCTTTTGCACGCACGTCAAGGTCTCTATTCGGACGCGGCAATGTCCGAGATGTCCGAAGAGCGGTTGCAAAAGTTTTTCATAGCCGAGGAAGGCGGATACCGCGCCGCGCCGGTGTTGCGCGAATGCTGTGTCTTTGCGCCCCATAACCTGCTTCAGGATCCGCCGTTCTCCCGCCTTGATCTGGTATCGTGCCGGAACCTGCTGATCTATCTCAATGCCACCGCACAGAAAGAAGTTTTGCCGCGGTTCCATTATGCGCTGAAGCCCGGCGGTGGTATGTTTTTGGGCCCCTCAGAGTCGCTTGGTGCCCATGGCGAGTTGTTCACGGTGATCGACAAGGCGAGCCGTCTTTTCAAACGCAACGATGGTGAAGCGCATCGGTATTCCACCCTCGGTTTCAGTCGCGAACGCGGCAAGGTGCGCGCCATAGAACAAAAGAGACCGCCGCAGAGCTTCAGGCCGGCAGATCCCGCTCTGGATGTATCGCTTGAGACGAAGGCGGAAGCTCAGTTCCTTGCCAGGTTCGCTGCGCCTTTCGCGGTTGTGAACGCCCAGGGTGAGATCTTGTATCTGTCCGAACAAATGGTGCGCTTCGTCAAGCCGACCAAGGGCAGACCCTCCGCGGAACTTGATACGTTTCTGGCCCGCGACCTGCGGTTGCCGGTCAGAACCGTGATCGGCCAGACGCTGGAAAGCGGCCAGCAATCAGAAGCCAGAGACATACTGATCAACGACGACGGCGAGAGCAGCATCGTCGATGTCGTCGCAAGCCCCATGGAAGATGCTGAAATGGTTATGGTGGTTCTGAATTATCTGCGGCAGCCAGAGCCTGATGTTCTCAAGGCCGCGGCAGAAGGACAGAACTATCCCGGACGCGAGGCGGTCGAACACCAGTTGACTGCGACACGCAGGCAATTGGAGTCGACACAACGAGAATACGAAAGCTCAACCCAGGAATTGCGCAGTACCAACGAGGAACTGCTGTCGATGAACGAAGAGATGCAAAGCACCAACGAGGAGTTGGAAACCTCGCGGGAGGAATTGCAGTCAATCAACGAAGAGCTCGAAACGATGAACGCAGAGCTCAATGAGAACAATGAACAGTTGCGCCGCGCGAATAGTGACATCAAGAACCTGTTCGAGAGCACCGATATCGCGACGCTGTTTCTGGACAGTCAGATGTGCGTGCGTGGCTTCACCCCAAAGACCGGTGAACTGTTCGGCATCCGTGACCGTGACGCAGGCCGCCCGGTTGGCGATCTGGCACAGCGTTTTTCCTATGATAACCTTCTGGGCGACATCCAGAGCGTCGGAAAGAGCCTCAAACCCATCGAGCGCGAAGTGTTGGTAGAAAAGACCAATCACACCTACATTCTGCGCATCCGTCCCTACCGTACGATCGACGACCGGATCGATGGGTACATTCTGGGCTTTTTCGATATCACCCAGCGCAAGCTGAACGAAGCGACGCTTGCGAGAAACGCCTCCGTCCTTGCGCAGCAATATGCAGAACTTGAGACGCTCTATGATACGACACCTGTGGGTCTGGCGCTTCTGAAACCCACCGGGGATGATTTCACGTGGGAACGGATCAACGAGGAATTGGCCGGTATCAACGGCTACAGTGTCGAAGAACATATAGGCAAACGGCAGCAAGACCTGTTGCCGGAAATTTATCCCAAAATCATCGATACGCAGATGGAAGTCTTTCGCAGCGGTGTTGCAAAGCGGGGCATAGAGGTTCGCGGAACGACCAGAAGGGACCCCGGCAGCATTCGCTATTGGCTTGTCGACTGGTATCCGGTCAAGAACGAGGACAAGGTGATCGCACTTGGTGTGTGCGTTCGTGAGGTGACCGAACAACGTCATCTGATGAATGAATTGGAGGAAAGCGAGGGTCGGCTGCGCCGTCTGTTCGATGCAGCCCCTGTTTTCATCGCGGTGACCGAAGGGCCGACCCATGTCTACACCTATTCAAACCCGGCGCATGACGCAATTGTCGGTCGTCGCGAACTGATCGGGATACCGGTGGCCGAAGCGTTGCCCGAGTTGGCGGGACAAGGGATCGTTGAACGCTTCGATACAGTGTATAGCAGCGGCAAAACTCTGACTATTCCAGAATTCAAGGCGGTCCTGGATATGACAGGCAGCGGCGAAATGGAAGAAGGCTGGTTCAGCCAAACGATAGAGCCGGTGCGCGACGGTGCCGGAAATGTCGCCGGAACCGTCACCTTTGCTTTTGACATAACCCCTCAAGTCAGTGCGCGGGACGTGGTGGCGAAACAAAACGAGCAACAGCGGCTATTGCTGGGTGAATTGCAGCACAGGGTAAAGAACACCTTGGCCTCGATCCTTGCCATCCTGCGCATGACCGCGCGCAATTCGGACTCGGTCGAGGAAATGACGACGACGATCAGCAAACGTCTCGAAGCGATCTCGCGCACGCACGATCTGCTGACGTCGACGGATTGGTCGTCAGTATCGGCAGCGGATGTCATTCAGGCGGAACTTTATCCGTTCATCGAAAAGGGTGATCGCCAGATTTCATTCGATCATGAAGTCATCATGCTCGATCCGGATATGGCCCTTGCCCTGGGGTTGGTCGTGCATGAATTGGTCACCAATTCGGTTAAATATGGCGCCATGAGCCAAAAAGATGGGCAGGTAGATATTGTTCTCTCGGCGCAACCCTCAATAGAATTCCCCACCTTGACTTGGACGGAGAGTTCCAACAAAATTACGGGTGCTGAGCCTGAGAGAAAGGGATTCGGCCGGTATCTTCTTGAGGATGCGGCGGCCATTCAGGTAGATGGCGAAGCCCTCTTGAAATTCGGAAACGGAGAGCTGCGATACACTCTCAGGTTCAATACAGCTGGGGGCTAGAACCAATGGATGGAAGGTCGCGTACCGACAGACGAAGAGTCCTCGTGCTTGAAGATGATCCGATCATCGCGATGGATTTGGCAGGGCAGATTTCTGATTTAGGTCTGGACGTGTGCGGACCTCACCATCAGGCATGTGACGCGCTTGCGCAGATCGAACGGCGCGCGCCGGATTTCGCGGTTCTCGACTTCAATCTGAAGAAGGGCAAGACCTCTGCGAGCGTCGCGGAACGCCTGAGCGGCATGGGAGTGCCATTTTGCTTTCTGTCCGGGTACTCGTCGACGGATGTACTGAAATCCGCAGGTTTTGAGGATGTTCCGTGCTTGTCCAAGCCCATCAGCAACGGCGAATTGTCTCTGGTCCTGAAGAGCTTCGCCGAATGAATGTCGGAAATTGACTGAAGTCTCGGGACAGGCGCTTGTGAGAAAGCGTTTGCCACTGTTTTCGCTACCATTCACGTTTCGGCACCGATCCACACGATTAATCCAGCAGCGATTTCTCGCGATCCCAAAACCGCAGGCTTCTACAAAGCGTGACAAATTCCTTGGCGGAATGATCCTCCAATTCCATCATTGCCTCATCCATCTGCCCGGCAATGCCCGTAACGTCGAACAAAGGTTTCGCTGTTTGCGTCGAGGCGATGAACTTTGCATACGCGACGGCATCGCTCACGAAATCCTGGGAGGGCTTGTTTCGGGTGAAAGCCTGCCCGTTCTCGGCAGACACAACAATCGCGACCCCGTCGATCTTTTCGTCCGCCGCCCGCGTCGTGCCGCCTGATGGCGTCACGCCCTAAATTCTGGGTGCCACGATTGCCACGGTCACGACCCTGGGTTCGGGTGGCAACACCAGGATTCCCTTTGCCGAATTACACGTCCCGGCGAGCGATATGACCCGCGCGATGTATGTCTCTCCGAATATTCACACCGAACAGCGGTTGGCCCGCTCCGATACGAATACCGGCGGTTTCATGCGGGCACAAACAGAGATGTAGACATTCTTCGCGCTCGAACGGGCCATGGACGGGTTGGCGATCAAGCTCGGGATCGACCCGGTGGAGTTTCGGCGGGTCAATGACACCAAGACGCATCCGGTCGCGGGCGTAGCCTTTTCCTCGCGCTCTTTGATGGAATGGTACGACGCGGTCGCGGAGAGTTTTGGCCGGTCCGAGCGCACCGCCGAACCGGGTGCCATGACCGACAGCGACAGCTTGGTGGGTTACGGATGCGCCACGGCGACTTATCCCACCAATGTCTCGCCCTTCATCCGCGCGCGTCCGCATGCATGGCAACGGTCGGGCCCATGTGGAACTGGCGGCCCATGATGTCGGCACCGGCACATATTCGATCATGGCGCAGAGCGCTGCCGCCCAGCTTGGACTTCCGGTTGAGGCATGTGACGTGGTAATGGGCGAGGCCGATCTGCCCCTTGCACCGATTTCAGGGGGGTCGACATGGTAGCGTCGGCTGTACATCTTGCCTGTGCGAACTTGGCCAGGCCGTCGCGCGCACGGTCAGCGGCATGGCCGATGGCCCGCTCTCCAAGATCGACCCGGCGCAATTCACGTTGCTGAACGGTGTGCTGACTGGACCAGAGGATCAACGCAAGTCCTTGGTCGAAGCGCTCGCCGCAACGCATTACGGCGAGGAGCGTGCCACCCCCGAATACCGCAACCCGGCGTTGACGGACCGGGCACTGCGTCTGACCTACAAGTAAGGCTACGGAACCGCCGGGCCGGTCACGCCCGAACACGCCATGCTCTCCTTCGGGGTGGAAATGGTCGAGGTCCGCGTTCACCGCTGGACGCATGAAATCCGCGTGCCACGTTTGCACGGCGGCTTTGCCGCGGGCACAGGCTCAACCGCAAGGCTGCGCATTCACAACTGATGGGCGGCATGGTGTGGGGCATCGGATCGGCGCTGCAAAAGGTTACCGAACTGACAAGCCCCGCGCACGTTTCCTGAACGCGAACATCTAGGAGTATCTGATCCCCGCAAACGCAGATATACGAGAAGTGCAGGTCCAGATGCTTGAGGAACAGGCCGCCGCCTGCGTTCCCTACCGTTGCGTATGTCCGAAATGCTTTGCATTTCGCCTGTGCGCTCCAACAGTATTATCTGTGAATTTCGTGACGTAGCCGCCGCGTGGGGCAAGCCAGGCGGCGGCTACGTCTCCATCATCTTCACCGTTTTGATTAAGCATCAATAGGCGCGTGATGGTGTCTCCGTTCATTCTGCAAAAAATCATTTCGAAACAGGCTATTCCGACTGTCCGGTTTTCTTCCTGAACTGGTTTGCAATCTGCGTGTCGGCGTCCGCCTCTTGAATTGTTTCGACCAATTCCTCATCCAGCGCTTCGTTCTCACTCCCCTCAGCATGATCGGGATTTCCCTCTTCGCCGGGCTGGTTCTTGAGGTCATGGTGAAGGTTGGATCCTTCGAGTTGGTCGGGTTTGATTTTTGTCGGTCTCGTGGCCATTTCGGTTTCCTCTGTTGGTTTTACTGATGAAGCATGCGCAGGCGTTGCGCATCACTCGCCAGTTTCAATTTGAATCAGTCATCAGAATACGCATTACGCACTTCGCTGGCCTGGCTGAACGGCGTCATCCGGTGCGACGGGCTTTGCGTTTACAAAATCCCATGCTGCGTCGGTTTCTTGCGTGTCGAAGGTTCGCGCGTCGACGGGGATCACCTTGTTGGACCAGGATATCAGTTTCTCTGCCGAGTCCGGTGCGCCGATCACGGCGTATTTGCCGACTTTGGACCATGACCTGAACTGCGCTCGTATGACATCACCGTCGAACATGGCGTCCATATCGCGGCCCGTCATCGCGCTCAGATCCAGCAGCATATCCACGGGTTGGTCCGTGGTGTCGAAAACGCTGTTCATATGCTCGGCCATTTTTTCCATATCGTCATCATCGACGTGTCCCGTGATGCGAAAGGCCTGCACATGCTTCGCGTCGGTGGGGATGCCTTCGATTGATCCGTGTTTGAAGGTCTTCATCGTTCACTCCTTTCCTGCGCTAAAAAGCTTTCACGAGACAAACGTAAGAATGCAGACTTCGGTTCCTGAGGCATGGACGGTTCTCTGCGCCGTCCGCCTGAAAGCGCTGGTCCGCTAAGCCGGTGCATGCTGTTGGACCGTTCGGGACAGTGTTGGTTCAAGCGAGCTGACCAAAGATATTCTGTGATTGGAACCATTTGTCGGGCTGGGTGTTGGGGCAATTCAAACGGTCTGAAGGAAACGCGCGCGGCGCGCACCACTTGATAGGTCCAATGAATGGCAGGAACAGCCGTATATGGACACATCTTGGAACCTGTCGACTGGCGAGAAACCAACGCGGATCCGTCACAAATCTCTGCACATGATGGAACCTACAGACAACAAGGGGCCATCCATGACCGACGAAACCACAAATCAGGGTATTCCCATGCCCGAAGGCGTGTCTCACGTCATCGATACCGATTACGAGATCGGACAGGATAATCTCGAAACAAGCGTTGGACGTTTTGACCTGGATATCCACAACCCGGTCTTTCTGATCTCAGCCAGTTGTATTGTTTTATTCGTAGCTTACGCCCTGCTGGCACCCGGTCAGGCAAGTGACTTCTTTGGCTGGCTCCGGCCGACCCTCACCTCCAACTTTGACTGGTTCTTCATGTGGGCGGCGAATATTTTCGTCCTGTTCTGCCTTGCGCTTATCATGTCGCCTTATGGCTCGGTGCGTTTGGGCGGAGAGGATGCCGAACCCGACTACAGCTATCTGGGCTGGTTTGCGATGCTTTTCGCGGCGGGGATGGGCATCGGATTGATGTTTTTCGGCGTACTCGAACCGGTTTATTATTTCGGAACACCTTACGGCGATGCCCCTCTTGGCGCCCCGCGCCCCTTTGGCGAAGACAGCGTACTGATTTCCGAAAACGTAGAAGCCGCCCGTCGGATGGCGCTTGCCGCGACCTCCTACCACTGGGCGCTGCATCCTTGGGCCATTTATGCCGTGGTTGCGCTCGCCCTGGCGCTTTTCAGCTACAACAAAGGCCTTCCGCTCACGATCCGGTCGGCTTTTTATCCTATTTTTGGCGAACGGGTCTGGGGCTGGACCGGTCACGTGATCGACACACTGGCCGTCTTCGCCACGCTTTTCGGCCTCGCAACCTCACTGGGATTTGGCGCACAGCAAGCGAATGCGGGTTTGGAATACATCTATGGCATTCCCAACACCGTCACCGTGCAGGTCTTGCTGATCACCGCCATTACGGCAGTTGCGACGATATCGGTCATGCGGGGCCTCGATGGCGGCGTGAAAGTGCTGTCGGAAATCAACATGGCGATAGCGTTCGTCCTGCTTCTGTTCATTCTCTTCGTAGCAGGGGCCGCGACCATCCTGAGTGGGTTCGGGCGCGGTATCCTTGCCTATTTCAGCGAGATCATCCCACTGTCGAACCCGCACGGACGGGAGGATACCGGTTACGTGCATGGGTGGACCGCGTTTTACTGGGCATGGTGGATCTCATGGTCGCCCTTCGTGGGTATGTTCATCGCGCGCGTCAGTCGGGGGCGCACGGTGCGCGAATTCCTGACCTGCGTGCTCATCATCCCTTCGATGGTCTGCGTGTTCTGGATGGCCGTTTTCGGTGGGGCCGCAATCGAACAGGTGATCGCCGATCCCACTGGCAGTGCCGTCAAGGCGCAGGTGCTCGATACTTACAATCCGCCTCTGTCTCTATTTGCGATGTTGGGCGCACTGCCTTTTTCCGCAGTGACTTCGACCATAGCCATCGTGCTGGTGATCGTGTTTTTTGTTACGTCGTCGGACTCCGGGTCACTGGTGATCGATACGATCACCGCCGGAGGCAAGGTCGACGCCCCCATCCCGCAGCGAGTCTTTTGGTGCGTCTTTGAAGGATTGGTGGCGATTGCACTGTTGCTGGGCGGTGGCCTTGAGGCTTTGCAGGCCATGGTGATATCCACGGGCTTGCCTTTCACCGTCGTTCTCTTGCTGATCTGCGTGGCCATAATACAGGGCTTGCGGCAGGAGTGGAGGACACTCGCCAGAGATGCAGCATCCAATCAAGGATCCGCGTGATCGTGGGGCCTTCGAACAGGGTAGGGGGAACCTTTCTGAATGCAACAGTGTTGCTTCTTCATGACCTCGTGCCGGTTCCGGCGCAGGACGAACCCAAGGGAGCACGCGCAAAATGAGCATCACCGACGCACTTGATCTCGACCAGAATTCCAGTCGCGCAAAGCGGCTGGAAGACATCAATCCCGACGATTACGGCTGGGCCGTTCCGATCATGCGGGCGGGGTACGCGGGCCGGGCGCTGGTCTATGTCGTCGTTGCCGGGTTTTCCTTGTGGTCCATCGCGCAGGGGGGTCAGGCGGAAGGTACCAAATCGGTCATGGAACAGCTCAGAGGCAACGGCTGGCCGGTGCTGCTGCTGATCGCACTTGGAATGATGGCCTACGCGATATGGCGGCTGATCGACAGTTTTGCCGATCTTGAAGCGTATGGCAGTGACGCCAAGGGTGTCATCGCGCGTATCGGCATGCTGGTCACGGGTCTTGTACATCTTGGCATCGGCATTCTTGCCGCCTCCGCGCTCATTGGCAGGTCGTCCTCTGGCGGTGGCGGGCAAGGGCTGCTTTCGTCCCTGATGCAGATGCCGGCAGGCCTCTGGATTGTCGGCATCGCAGGTGTCCTCACGCTATGCACGTCCGTCTATTACTTCAAAAAGGGTTTCGCCGAAGACTATCGCAACCACCTTCGCGCCAGCAGTTTCACCACGCGGTGGAACACGGTCTTGAAGGTAGGCGTGATCGCGCAAGGCGTGGTCGTCGGAATTATCGGTCTTTTGATCATCTATGCTGCCCTTCAGGCCGACCCCAGTCAGGCCGGGGGTCTCGGACAGGCGTTCGAATGGCTGCGCAGTCAGGCGTATGGTCGCATATTGGTCATCGTTCTGTGTATCGGCCTCTTGGCCTTTGCCATTTTCTGTGCCGTGAACGCCTGCTTCAGGATCGTGCCCAAAGCATATGATGGCTCAGGGGAAACGCTCGCCGCCCGACTGAAAAACGCCACGTCCTGAGGACGGTCGAAACACGGGCGAAAGGGAAGTCAGGCACCGATGTGGGGACAGTCACCGGACAGTCTGCCGTTCAAACGGATCTTTGAACCGATCGCGGCACTGGCGCGACGCCGCGTAGGCCTGCGCCCGGTGTCGGCCACTTGCAAAGCTCTCTTGCGGATGGTTCCAGCTCTGTTGACTTTCCTGTCCTGTTGCGGTCACGCAGCGGCACAACAACAAGAGAGCTATTACGAAGTTGAACAGATCGCTTCGGAGACGCTGGACGCGCCGGAGGCGTTCGACCTGTCCAACCCCCGTGCAACCATGCGAAGTTTCTCTGATGCGGCGGCGCGTGCGGATTTTGAACAGGCCGCGCGGGCTCTTGTGCCAAGCGATCAAACGGACGTGCCGCGCGCCACCTTGGCACGCATGCTGCATGAGGTGATCGACCGTCAGCTTTGGATTGATCCCGGCAGCCTCTCGGATCGACCGGATGCGCTGGTGGAAGCCGTCGGCGACAATCCACGCGCCGGTCAGGCGCGCCGCTCGCTCCCACTGGGTACCGTCGAGATGGACCGCTACCCGGTCACAATACGGCTCAACAGGTACAAAAGTAACGACCACGCCCCCGTCTGGCTTTTTTCGCAAGACACGGTCAACGCCATACCTGCGCTTTATGAATTGCACGGTCCGGGATGGCTTGAAGTCAAGCTTCCGGACTGGTGGCTTGCGCGCACCCCGCTCTCCATCCGTCGTTGGGAAATCGCGGCCTTGCCGATGCTGGTCATCTGCGCGGGTCTCATCGCCTGGACCATTTCGACTGTGATGCAGTGGATACAGCGGCGCGTATCCCAGCACTGGCTGCGAAGGGGTATTGATGAGAGCAGTTTGCCCTTTGCGCTGTTGGGGGCTGCGATCTTCGGACAGGTCATGATCAACGGAGCCATCGGGTTTTCTGGCGAAATCACGTCCGTGCTCACCCCGATCCTGATCGCGGGCATCACGATTGCAATCGTATTGGTGATCTTGCGGATCATGGACGCAGGGCTCGACATCGTATCGCGACAATATGTGGGTGACATCGATGATCGTTTCAGCCGAGATGAACGGAACTTCTATACCTCGCTCTATGCGCTGCGGCGCATCGTGACCCTGATCGCGGTATGCTTCGGTGTGGGTCTCGTCCTTTGGGAAATCGGTATTTTCCGGAACATAGGAATATCCCTGTTGGCCTCTGCCGGTGTAGCCACCGTCATACTTGGGATCGCCGCCCAGACTGTGCTCGGCAACATCTTGGCGAGCTTGCAGATCGCGATCGCCAAGCCCATTCGTATAGGCGACTCAGTACATTATGAGGGAGAATGGGCCTATGTCGAAGCGGTCTTCTTCACCTATGTCCGACTGCGGACATGGGACGACCGACGGTTGATCGTCCCCGTAAAGTATTTCATTTCACGCCCTTTCGAAAACTGGTCGGTCGTCGAGGCGAAAATGGTGCGCACCTTCTATCTGGTGGTGGACCCCATGGCCGATACAAGCGCATTGCGCGAAAAATTCCTCGAGTTTGCCAAAGAGGACGAAGATTGCATCGAAACGGAAAACAGCAAGATGCTGGTCATGGATCAAGATACCGATGGCGTGCATTGCCGTTTCTACGCAACGGCTCCAGATCCGACCGCGGCATGGCACATGCATGCACGGCTGCGAGAAAGAATGCTGGCCTGGATCAGGGACACACATCCCGATTGGTGGCCGAAAGAGCGAGTGCTTTCTCGCAAGAAGAGCGCGGCCGCCGACGCCGGTGCGGTGGACTGACGGTCGCCCTGTCCTTTGCGATGTCGCGGCCTGCCAAACGCGCCAGATCCGGCGCGCCGCCCTCACGGCGGTCTGGACATGTCAGCGGTGCGATCGTTCAATAGATTTCGCCAATCTGCCCGATCTGGCTCTCGATTTTGGCGCCGTCGAAGCCGCCCTCGAACCAGTTTTGCTCTTCGGTGCTCAGGGCGCCATCACCATCGAGATCAGCGCTGTCGTAGATGCCGGTCGTATATTCGGCCTCGCTGAGAAATCCATCGGTGTCAGTGTCAAGCGCGTCATAGTATTCCGAGTACTCAGTGTCGAAGACACCGCCAAACTCGTTCTGATCAAGGTAACCATCGGCGTTTGTATCATAGGTGCCCAGATCGACATCGGCACCAAGATAGCGAGTGTTGCCCAGGCCGAATTCGTCTTCGGAGATGAGGGCGTCAGTGTCGCGGTCTTGATCGGCATAAAGGCTCACGGCGTATTCGTTTCGGTCGAGATACGTGTCGGAATTGGTATCGAGCGCATCGTAATAGCCTGTCTGTCCAAAGCCGTTGGCAAAGCTATCATAGCTGTAGTCAGTGCCAGATATCCCGCCCAGTCCCTGAGCGGTGGCAGAGGCTGCAAGAACGGCTGCAAAAGCCGTGGCGGATGGTAGTGTTAAGGTCTTGGTGTTCATCGCGTTCTCCATTTTTCAAAGTCCGTAACCCGTTGGACAATCATGCGGACATGACCCGATCCGAAGGCAGCTGCCTTGCAGCGGGATTGTTCGGTCGGTTCGGTGCTGTTGTCTGATCAACAAGGAAGGAACGACAAAGGTTCCCGTTTCGTTACCGCAGTGCGCCTTGCCAAGCGTGAGGCAAGGGAGCGCAGGTTCGGTATCATCGTTGTGTCAGCGTTCACGGTGGCCTGTTTGGCTGACAATCAGCGTGCTTCCGCCCATGATTTCTCGCATCGCTACTGGCCAGTCGACCGGAATCCTTGCGAACCTGTGCCATCCCGTTTCACTGGGCATGTCATATTCTTGACAAGACCTAAGGTCTAAACCCGCATTCCCCAAGTAGATCTCTGATTTCGCTGTCTTGAACGTGATATTTTCTATATATATCATGGCGTTGGTTGCTGCGGAGGATGTGTTTCATGGATCACCCAGAGGGTGCGGGCTTGCAGCGGGCAGATCGTGTGGATTTTGACCCTCGCGTGCGGCTGGAATTCCGGGGCGCTCAGCTCAGTTCGGATGGCGGCCTTCTGGTGATGCGCGAGCTTGATGACGCGCTCGGTCTGTCCAATCTGGCGTCTGCTGCCCTGTGCGATAATCGCCGTGGCAAGAACACGATCCACCGGCTCGACGGGCTGTTTCGGCAATCGGTCTACGGCCGGTTGGCAGGATACGGGGACGTCAATGACGCCGACCGTCTCGCGCTCGATCCCGTGATGCGCCAGGTTGTCGGTGGCCGTGCCGTCGATGCGCATGCCGCATCCACGTCGCAGATGGGCCGGTTCGAGACCGAGGGACTGGCGACCGCAGAGAACCGGGCGGCTCTGTCTGA
>NZ_JAIMIA010000119.1 GCF_019966495.1 Tateyamaria pelophila
GCGTCAATTGGGTCACCGATTGATTGCATTCTACGCCAATGGCCTTTTGTCTGAAGGTGAGCGCCGCAAATACGAAAACTGGCTGCAAGAACGTTGGAATGCACCGGATCAACCCGAAACTGAATGGATGACGCTCAACAAGGCACGCAAAGCGCTCGATGAAATGAGAGCAGGAGCAAGCCATGATGGCGCAATGCTGGGCGACATTGAGCAATTCTTGGCAGACCGCTTGGGAGTACAAGAGCCATGACTGAAAACTCTCCTGAATTCGACTACCTACAAAACAAGCACCGGCAGCTTCGCGAGCAGAACCCGTCAGAACTCAATCTGCGCACTCATCGGTCGATTAGCTGGCTGAATCGCGCAGCAGCACTGGTCGATGACGATCCGGATGGCGCGTTCATTTTCTCCTGGATTGCGTTCAATGCGGCTTATGCGAAGGACATGGGTGAGGACCCAGGCTCATTTGCTCGTACCGATTTCCAGAACTTCTTCGATGCATTGGTACGTTGCGATCCGAAGGATCGCATCGCGTATGAAATCTGGTATCAGTTTGAAGGAGTTGTGAAGGATCTGCTCGACAACAAATACATCTTCGGTCCGTTCTGGAAGTTCCACAACGGGGCCACAGAATTTGAAAACTGGGAACTTCGCTTCGAGAACGCCAAGAAGGCCGCCCAATATGCGATTGAAGGCCAGGAAACCGCAAAACTCCTGAGCATCTTGTTCGACCGGCTGTATGTCTTGCGCAATCAGCTTGTTCATGGTGGCGCAACCTGGAACAGCCAAGTCAATCGCAAACAGGTCCGAGATGGCGCTGGCTTGCTGCTCAGTCTGATGCCGGTGTTCGTCGACACAATGATGTCAAATCCATCGGAAGACTGGGGCGCCCCTTATTACCCAGTTGTTGAATAGCTTGTCTAAAGTTGGAGAAATTATCCTAGCGCTCTGAAGCTGACGGTTGCTAACTTTTTCGCGAATCCCATCGAGAGCGCATGGCGTTCCCGTTTGAGGATGTTCTCGGTTGATTTTCAGACATAAAAACCAGCTTCTCAATGGTTTCCGCCAGTATATTGAAGCCGAAAAAACACTATAATGCAGTAGGATAAGTGAATGAATCCTCTCGAGGATGTTCTCGATCGCATCGACGATATTGCCGAACAAGCCCCAAAGCTACTCGACTTTCCACCGGTCCCGGAAGATCGACTGAGGGCAATCTTATTGGGCCTAGCGATCGGCGACGCCCTCGGCAACACATCTGAGTCTCGCATCCCACGAAACCGGTTCCAGGAATTTGGCAAAATCACAGGCTATCTACCAAACCGTCACGCCAGTGGGCAGCGGGTCGGTCTCCCAAGCGATGACACACAGATGGCTTTCTGGCTTCTTGAGCTCCTTCTTGATGTAGGGCGTTTGGAGCCCAATATTCTTGCCGAGATTTTTGGAACCAGGACAATTTATGGCGTTGGCCAATCGGTTCGAAAGTTCCGCTTCAATCTCTCCAGCGGTCTCCCTTGGCAGGCAGCGGGCGTTGCCTCAGCTGGGAACGGGGCCATAATGCGAATAGCACCAATGCTAGCGCTACAACCACACATGGGAGGTGCAGACCTCGCGCGCGAAATTGCCACTTGTGCCGCCATTACACATAATGAACCCGGAGCCATCGCGAGCGCAGTAGCCTGGGTTCAATTGCTAGCTACTCTTGCCTCGGACCATCGACAATTTGACCCGCCTGACATCCTTGAAAGCTTTCTTCAGCTCCACGTACGCCTTGAAGGCGCAACCTGCTATCGCCCGCGCGGCGGCAAAATGCTCGGACAATTCGATGGCACTTTGACCGAGTTCTTAAATCTAACTGTGCCCGAAGGGCTGCGCAAAAACATGACAGCACTCGCCTTTGGCGATATCACCTACTCTGGTGCATTCCTCATGGAAACCTTGCCAGTCACCCTTTTCCTCATCAGCAGGAATCTTGAGGACCCTGATCGCGCTATCCTAGATGCCGTCAACCACACCCGGGACAACGATACCATTGCTTCCCTTGTAGCCAGCGCAATGGGCTCACTTCACGGCATCTCTGCGTTCCGTGACGAATGGAAGTCGAACCTTCTTGGGCGCACTGGACCGGACGACGACGGCCGCGTTCAAGCTCTTATCGAACAGGTCTGTCGTGAAGGGATCGGGACGGGTAACCACCAGTGCACTCAAAAGCTATGTCAGATAAATAGGTGGTAACTTACAATGCACGAGCGGCTCTTTGCGTGGATTGAGTTTCGCTTGGGTAGTGGAAAATACCAACCAGCGAGACGTGCCGTCGAAGGCTTCGCAAGGGCGATCTCATATTGATCTGCAGTGCAAGTTCGCGGCCTGGGTTAGGCTTCAGGAGAGCGGAGAGTAATATGCATCGGTCAGCAAACAAAAATTTGGATTCGGATAACAAGCGAGGCGAGACGCACAAATGTATGATCTGGAAAGATTTATTTTGGCCCAAGAGCGTGACTACGACACCGCTCTTGCGGAGCTCAAAGCAGGCCGGAAAAAGAGCCACTGGATTTGGTATGTCTTTCCGCAGCTCAAGAGCCTCGGATACAGTGAACGGGCAAAATTCTTTGGCATCTCAGACATTGAGGAGGCCCGGGAATACATGAACAACCGCACCTTGGGCCCTCGTTACCTCAAGTGCATTGCTACGGTCATGAATCATCAAGACCAGCGCATAGAGGACATCATGGGCGGTGACGTAGATGCGAAGAAGCTCAAGTCTTCACTAACCTTGATGCTCGCTGCGGGCGGAGGACCTGACGTGAAGAAAGCATTGGACGCGTTTTTCGATGGGAAAGTTTGCGATGCCACGATGCGCGAACCGGCAACTCCCAAATCGTGAAACGGTTCATGACCGCTCACAATGAAAACACCAAAGCAGGCTCGAGGCTGCGAATTGATTCCAAAGTTCTGAGAACACGCACATGAAGATTTCGCACATCATATACACACTCTTCGCATGCTTCGTCACAGCCACATCGAAGAGGGTTCGCTTTTGGTCCGGTAGATATGCGCGCGCATGGGAACTTGGAGTTTGGAATGCTGGCGATTGCGGGAGGTTCTGGCGTGGGGGGAGATTTCGCAACTCAAATGGATGATCATGTCCCCCATATGTCCCCCAGAAAGAAAAAATTTCCCAATTCCTAAACGGCGCAGGGGATTAACATACTGATACTTTATAGTTTTTCTGGCGGACCGAGGAGGATTCGAACCCCCGACCCCCTGATTCGTAGTCACATTTCATGATAAAACATAGCTTCTCATATTGCCAAAAAAACTATATAAAACCAATATGTAAGCCATTCAAAGTGAACATAGGCACTCATAGCACACCCCTCATATGCACGCGATTTAAGAGACTAAAAAGAGACTAAAATGAAACTTCGATTGACCGATCTCGCCGTACGGAAGCTTTCATTGCCAGATTCAGGGCAGATCACGCATTGGGATGAGACCACCCCCGGTTTCGGAGTTCGCTGCTCCCCCAAGAATAAGTCTTATGTCATCATGTATGGCGTGAAGAGGCGGCTCAAAACACTTGGGCGGCATCCCGTACTCAGCCTGTCTGAAGCTCGCAAACGGGCCAAACAATTTCAGGCCACACAGTCATCAGCGAATACCATCACCTTAGACTACGATTACAAATCCGTTCTAGACGCATATTTGGCTGACTGTAATCATCGACTACGCGACAGCACTTTTGAAGGGTATTTGCTGTATTTCCGAAAAATTACATTCGATGGCTCGATAAAGAACATCTCTAGAGGGGATGTGCTCAAAAAAATACAGGCCTATAGTTCGCGTGCTTCCAGCCAGAACCATGCATTCACAACGTTCAAGGTTTTCTTCAACTGGTGTGTGCGGCGGCAATATTTAGATGTTAATCCACTCGGCGCCCTAAAGCGTCCCCATAAGCCTTCAACGCGAGAACGTGTGCTTTCAGATGATGAACTGCATTGCGTACTCAGCTACACTGGCACACGATCTGATCGCTACAAAGATATCGTGACATTGCTTATATTAACCGGTCAGCGCCGCAGCGAAATAGCCGAACTACGATGGTCGGAAATTAACGGCAACGGTTTGATCCTATCTCCCACAAGGACCAAAAACGGTCGGGAGCATGTTGTACCGCTTGGCAAGCAAGCTCGTAACCTGCTTGAGAGTATCGAAGGTGGAAGCCACAAAGTGTTCGCACAACCTGGCTCCGACAAGGCTTTCAGTGGCTGGGGCAGAGCTCAGCGTCGCCTGTTACGGGAAACCGGTCTCGATCATTTCACCTTGCATGACCTTCGTCGCACATATTCTACAGTTCACGCGAAAATTGGCACTCCTATTCATGTCACCGAAAAACTTTTGAACCACGTGTCTGGAACGATCAGTGGAGTTGCAGCGGTTTACAACCGTCACTCCTATCTGGAAGAAATGAGACTCGCCGTGAAGGCGCATGATGAATATATTTCTGGTTTGCTCTTAAATTCTAATGTGCCGTAAAACTCTACGAGCTTGTGCTAATTGGCTGTTAATCAATTGGTCGTAGGTTCGATCCCTACCGCCGGAGCCAATTCCCTTATTATTCTCAATAAAATAAGGGGTTTGGGCTAAAGGCTGATTTTCTACGGGCCTACCTGCGGACCATCCTGAAAACGGTAGGTGCGTCCGGATCGGCCTCGCGATTTGGCGAGGCCGCCCGCCCATCGCCTCGGATCAGCGGCTTCGGCATCGCGCATCTTACGGGCTTCGTGGATGTCCTTACGAGACAACCCGGCTTCGGCGGCAGTAAAACCGTTACCATCTAAAACGGTTTTAGGGCGACCGCCCTTTTTCGCTTCCTCCGGCTCGGCTTGCGCTTGGCGTCCTCGACCGCAGCCAAGACAGATCGGCGCATCGCCGCGCGGGTCGGTTCTTCACCGCGATCCACCATGTCGTTGACCGCGCGATCCACGACGCCGGGGTCAGCGGCCTCGGCATCGCGTATCTGGCGGGCTTCGTGAATGTCCTTTGGCGCAAGTCCGACTTCCTGCGGTGTTGGAACCTTATTCCCGAGGGGAAAAAGGTCCGTGCGTTGACCCTGCCGGGCTACCTCCCCCCGCGCCTGCGCAGCGTCATATTCCTCCGCCAGCCGCATTTCGGCGCGGGCGCGGATCGAAAGCGCATGAGCCTGCGCGCGGTGAACTTCTGAAATTAGCGTGTCGTGCGCCTTTTTGGCCTTCGCCATTCGCCCCGCACTCTTTGCCGCGTCATAGGCAACGCGGGCAAGATCGCGGGCTTCCAATACTTCCGCGCTAGACCGCGCCCCATCAAGCGCCGCCGTCGCGCGGTCGATCAGGGCGGGAAGTGTCTCCGCTGGCGCGCTGTTCCGATTTTGGGCTGTTGGGCCGCCTAGCGGGCCTTATGCCCGCCAGCGGCCCGCACATCGCGCGACAGGCCAAAAGAGAACGAAAGTGGGTTTTTAAAATCCTGAAAAACGCGGATATGCCGGGCGGCGGCGACCCCGCTGAAAAGCCCTGAGAAACACGGTCCCTACAAAATTCAATCGCCGATCACACGCCGTTCTTTCGGAAATATCCATACTGATCTTGCCCCAAGTGCGGACAAGTCGTTAGCTTGAAGCCATCGCCAACCTGCGAACACCAACCCGTTGACCGCAAGATGTTTTCCTTGCAACCCCAAAGGATCGAATGCTTACGCCGGAACAGAAAGCCCGACAGGAAATCGACAAGCGCCTCAGCGCTGCCGGTTGGGTTTTGCAGAACCCGGATGAGTTCAACCGCAATGCCGCTTTGGGGGTAGCGGTCAGGGAATTTCATCTGACCACCGGACCCTGCGACTACCTTCTTTTCGTGAAAGGCAAGGCCGCCGGGGTGATCGAAGCAAAGAAAGCTGGCGTCACCCTCAGCGGCGTTGCCGACCAGTCCGACAAATACATGGGCGGCATCCCCGATCATCTGGCGAAATGGGATGAGCGTCTTCTATTCGACTACGAAAGCAACGGCGAAGAAACCTACTTCCGGAACCTCCGTGATCCCAAACCTCGCTCGCGCCGCGTGTTTGCCTTTCACCAGCCGGAAACGCTGCTTGAGTGGTTGGAGGCTACCGAAACGCTCCGAAGCGCACTCACGCAAATGCCCCCTCTGGACACAAAGGGCCTCCGCGACTGCCAGATCGAAGCAATTACGGGACTTGAACAGTCTCTGGCCGAGGACCGCCCCCGTTCGCTCATTCAGCTTGCGACTGGCGCAGGCAAGACCTTCACCGCCTGCTCGTTTTCTTACCGGCTCATCAAACACGCAGGCGCAAAGCGCGTCTTGTTCCTCGTGGACCGAAACAACCTCGGCGATCAAACCCTCAAGGAATTCCAGAACTACCAGCCACCGGGCGCGGCACATCGGTTCACCGACACCTACATCGTCCAACACCTGCACTCCCACCGCATAGACCCCGACGCGAAGGTGGTCATCACAACGATCCAGCGGCTCTACTCCATGCTGCGCGGTGAGGAATTGGAGCCAGAAGACGAAGAAGCCTCGGCGTTCGAGACTTGGCAGCTGGAAGACGGGGAAATCAGACCAATTGCCTACAACCCTAAAATCCCGATTGAGACATTCGATTTTGTGGTCACGGATGAATGTCACCGCTCCATCTATGGCCTATGGCGGCAGGTGTTGGAATATTTTGACGCGTCGATCATCGGACTGACTGCGACGCCATCCAAGCACACGCTCGGTTTCTTCAACCAGAACCTTGTCGCCGAATATCCCTATGAACGGTCCGTCGCAGACGGTGTGAACGTCGGCTATGAAATCTATTCGATCCGCACGAAGGTTACAGAAGACGGTGGCAAGGTTGAGGTGGAGGACAGCGCCTTCCAAGTGCCGGTGCGGGACAAGCGCACCCGCGCGGTGCGCTACCGCGAACTCGATGCCGATCTTGAATACACCGGAAAGGAGTTGGATCGCGCGGTTGTCGCCCCTAACCAGATCAGGACAATCCTGCAAACATACCGGGACCGGGTGTTCACCGAACTGTTCCCGGATCGCACCGGCGAATGGCTTCCGAAAACGCTGATCTTCGCCAAAGACGACAACCACGCCGAAGAAATCGTGCACATCGCCCGCGAGGTCTTCGGGGAAGGCAACGATTTCGCGAAGAAAATCACCTACCGCAATACGGGCGAAGACCCCAAGACGCTCATCAAGGAGTTCCGGATCAGCAAGTTCCCTCGGATCGCCGTAACGGTCGACATGATCGCCACCGGGACGGATATCAAACCGGTCGAAGTGCTGATCTTCATGCGGGACGTAAAGTCTGAAGGCTACTACGAGCAGATGAAGGGCCGTGGCGTTCGCACGATCCCTGACGCCGATCTTGCCCAAGTCACCCCGGACGCGCAGACAAAAACCCGCTTCGTGCTGATCGACGCCGTGGGCGTGACGGAAACGAAGAAGAACGCGAGCCAACCGCTGGAACGCAATAAGTCGATCAGCTTCGATGCGCTGATCGACCAGATCGCCCAAGGACGCCGGGATGAAGACGCACTGTCATCGCTCGCGGCACGCCTTGCGGCGCTGGATCGCAAACTGGATGAGGAAGATCGCCAACGGATCACCGAGGCGACGGGAGGCAAAAGCCCCAGAGACCTCGCCAACGCCCTGCTGGACGCCATCGACCCCGACAAGCAGGCCGAAGTCATCCAGACCAAACACGGGCCTGACGCGACACCTGAGCAAGCCCAGAGTGTCATCGAAGACCTGACCGATGAGGCCTGTGCGCCGCTCGACGCCGCTCCGGTGCGCAACCTGCTGAAAGATATCAAGCGCAAGAATGAAATGGTGATCGACGAAGTGACGACCGACGAAGTGCGCACCGCCGGGTTTGACCTCAAGCACGCCGAGGAACGGATCACCTCGTTCAAGACCTTCATGGAAGACAACAAGGACGAAATCACCGCGCTGCAAATCCTCTACAACCAGCCCGCCGGGAAGCGGCGACTGACCTATGCACAGATCAAGGAACTGGTGCAGCGCATGACGGACCCGCCGCATCACCTGACCACGGCCGATGTATGGCAGGCCTACAAGCGGCTTGATGCGGCCAAGGTGAAGGGTGCGCCGGTAGACAAGCAACTGACCGAGGTGGTCAGCCTTGTTCGCTTTGCGCTTGGGTATGACGAAGAACTCGTGCCCTTTGGCGACCGCGTCGAACAGCGCTTCAATCTTTGGATCGGACGTGAAAAGAAGACAGGGCGGGAATATACGGCAGAACAGATGAAATGGCTGCGAACAATTGCGGCTTTCGTCGCCGCCAACGCGGAAATCACACCGCGCGACTTCATGGAGGTGCCAAGTCTTTCCGATAAGGGCGGCATTCTCAAGGCGCGCGAATTATTCGGAAGTGGGTTAAACGATATGCTTGACGACTTGCAGGGGGCATTGGTGGCGTAATGACGAGGCTGCCAGATAATTGGCTCAGCGTGCCGATTGCAGACGTGGTGGACATAAACCCCGGCGTCGATAAGAGCCAATTCAAAGACAATGAAGAAATCCCTTTCTTTCCGATGCCAGCCATAGAGGCCGAGACTGGTCGGATTGATACAAGCGAGCGACGTCCATTCGGGAAAGTAAAATCGGGTTTTACTGCCTTCTCATCTGGCGATGTGCTGTTTGCTAAGATCACGCCTTGCATGGAAAATGGTAAAATGGCTATCGTTCCGCCGCTACCCCGTGGTGTCGGTTTCGGAACGACAGAGTTTCATGTTCTTCGACCCACCGGTGCGGTCAATGCAGAATATCTCTACTACTTCGTTTCCTCAGCTTCGCTTAGGCATGAGGCACAGCACCATATGACGGGCGCAGTCGGGCAAAAGCGCGTTCCGAAACGATACATTGAAACGAAACCTGTTCCGTTGCCTCCGCTTAACGAGCAGCGCCAGATCGTTGAAAAAATTGAGACGCTGTTCGCCCGTCTGGACAAGGGCGAGGAAGCGGTGCGGGAGGTGCAGACGCTCCTGAAGCGCTATCGCCAATCCGTCCTCAAGGCTGCCGTTACCGGGCAGCTTACAGATGCAGATCGGTCAGAATGGGAACTCCTCGAACTCGGCGAGTTGCTCGAAGATATTCGCTATGGAACAGCCAAAAAATGCATACCGGAACCACACGGCACCGCAGTTCTGCGAATTCCAAATGTGGTCGCCGGAAACATTGACCTTTCTGATCTGAAATACACCGAACTAAACGAAAAAGAAGTTGAGAAACTTGCACTGCAACTTGGTGATGTGCTGATCGTGCGATCAAACGGTAGCGCCAACTTGGTAGCCCGAGGCGCTGTTGTAGGCGAAGAAGCGGCCGGTTTGGCATATGCGGGCTATTTGATCCGTTTGCGATTGAACCAACAGCGTATTTTGCCAGAATTCTTGCATCTGGCTCTACACTCACCTCAAACACGGGAAATTATTGAACGCCAAGCCCGCTCGACGAGCGGCGTCCACAATATCAATAGTGCCGAAGTGAAATCATTAGCAATTGAACTCCCACCAGTCGACCATCAGCGCAAGATTGTCGAGGTTACCGAAGAAGCCTTTTCCAAAACCAAGAATTTGACCAAGTGGTGCGAAACGGAACTCAAGCGTTCCGCGTCCTTGCGCCAATCCATCCTGAAAGACGCTTTTGCCGGTCGTCTCGTCCCGCAAGACCCCGCTGACGAGCCTGCCTCGGCTCTGCTTGAACGCATCAAAGCCGAGCAATCCACCGCACCCAAGAAGACAGGAAGAAAGGCTACCGCATGAGTGACCTTAAGCTATTCCATCAAACCGGCGCGACGCTCAGCGAACTGGGCAGTTCGTCGGCCCTGCTTGAAAAGTCACTCCAAACCCTTTTCGAAAAGAACCTCGACACCCTGCTCGGCGTGCGTTTCCTTGCCTCGGAATATGTCACCTCGAATGGCGGGCGTATGGACACGCTTGGTATCGACGAAAACGGCTATCCCGTCATCATCGAATACAAGCGCGACCGCTCGGAAAATGTCATCAACCAAGGGCTATTCTACCTCGACTGGCTGATGGACCATCGGGGCGATTTCGAAATCCTTGTGCGCGACGCGATGGGAAAAGAGGCCGCACAGAATATCGAATGGGGTGCCCCGCGCCTGATCTGCATCGCATCAGATTTCAACAAGTATGACATCCACGCGGTTAAGCAGATGAGCCGCAACATCGAACTGATCCGCTATCGCCGGTTCGGGGAAGAACTGCTAATGCTGGACCTTCTGACCGCCGTTTCAACGACGCCTGCGGCTGTCGGGCATGTCACCGGCGGCGGCAAGCCCATCAAATACAAAACGAACACCGAAAACCTCGCCGATGCGAGCGAGGACTTGGCGAACCTTTATTCGGACGTCGAAACCTACCTGCTCGGCTTGGGCGATGACGTAACCAAGAAGACGACAAGTTACTACTTTGCCTTCAAGCGCATCAAGAATTTCACATGCGTCGAGGTAAAGACCGGCCTCAACGCACTGCGGCTGTTCCTCAAGATCAACCCGGACAGCATCGAACTGGAAGACGGTTTCACTCGTGACGTGCGCAAGATCGGCCACTTTGGCACGGGCGATCTGGAAGTGACAGTCTCCAACCATGATGATTTCGAGCGGGCAAAGACGCTCATCCTCCAATCCTACGAGGCCTCCTGATGACGAATGAGCAGCTTGTTTCCAAGGTCTGGAACTACGCCCACGTCCTCCGGGATCAGGGCATTTCCTACGGCGACTACATTGAGCAGATCACCTATCTACTGTTCCTCAAGATGGACCAGGAGCGGGTCGAATTGCTCGGCGAACCATCCACCATCCCGGACGAATGGCGCTGGGATAAGCTGGCCGCCAAGAGTGGCGATGATCTTGAACTCCACTACAGGCACAGTCTTGAGGCCTTGGCGCGCGAAAGTGGCCTGATCGGAACGATCTTCCGCAAAGCACAGAACAAACTTTCTGACCCCGCCAAGCTGACGCGCGTCGTCAGCTTGATCGACAATGAAGGGCCTTGGATCGGCATCGGCGTTGATGTGAAGGGCCAGATTTACGAAGGCCTGCTTGAAAAGAACGCCTCCGAGGTGCGTTCCGGCGCGGGGCAATACTTCACCCCGCGCCCCGTGATCGACGCCGTGGTCGAGTGCCTTGACCCCAAGATAGGCGATACGGTCTGCGACCCGGCCTGTGGCACGGGCGGTTTTCTTCTATCCGCCTATGACCACATGAAAGGACAGACGCAGGACCGGGAACGCCTCAGCCAATTGCGCCACAAGTCATTTGTCGGGGTGGATATTGTCGACGAGGTCGTGCGGCTCTGCGCGATGAACCTCTATCTGCATGGCGTCGGCGACGGCGGAAGCCCGGTGCACCAAGGCGACGCACTGGCGGGCGATGACGGTAAACGCTTTGACGTGGTCCTGACCAACCCGCCCTTCGGTAAAAAGTCGAGTTACAAGGTGGTTGGCGAGGACGGTCAAGTTTCGACCGAACGCGAAAACTACGAGCGTGAAGACTTCAAATTCACCACATCAAACAAACAGATCAACTTCCTACAGCAAATCATGACGATCCTCGACACGAATGGACGCGCCGGGGTCGTCCTGCCGGACAACGTGCTGTTTGAAGCCGGGCGCGCTGGCGAAGGCATCCGGAAACGCCTTCTCGAAGACTTCAACTTTCACACCCTTCTGCGACTACCGACCGGCATCTGGTATAGCGCCGGGGTGAAGGCGAACGTGCTTTTCTTCGACAAAAAGCCCGCGTCCCGCGATCCTCAGACAAGGAAACTCTGGGTCTATGACTACCGAACCAACGTCCACAAGACGTTGAAGACAAAGCAGCTGGCCCGCGCAGACTTGGACGACTTCGTGGAGTGCTACAAACAGCGAAAGGAAACCGAACGCTTCCGGTGTTTCAGCTATGATGAACTGATTGCGCGCGACAAGCTTAACCTCGATATCTTCTGGCTGAAGGATGACAGCCTAGAAGACATTGACAGCCTGCCCACGCCCGATGTGATCGCCGTAGAAATCGTCGAAAACTTGGAGGCGGCGCTAGAGGAATTTCGCAAGGTCAGCGAGGAGTTGACCGAAACCGAAATCAGCTACGGCTAGCGGTCGGATGGTGGTTCCGAGTTCTCTACTTCGGTGATTTTTGTCCACGTGACAATGGCATTTCCGTTATCGTCGCTTTGTGGAGCCACACTCAGTTGCATCCCCTCCGAAACACGTTGCGGATTGTTGTCAATTGCCGTCTGACGAGCAAATTCAATCTCGCCTTCTGTAAGTTGCCTTCTTGTCATATCTATCCTTCCTCAATCATCATGAGCCATACGGACAACGAGCCTCCGTATTGGAATAGCATTTTTTGGCATAATTTTCCTAGGTTTTTATTCCCGAGCGCGGGGTGCTGGGTTGCGGGGAGTGAAGGGCCAAAAGAAATCAAAACCGCATTTTTGAAAAGTTGAAAAACGCGGATATGCCGGGGTGCCGCGACCCGCAGGAGGCGGCTGCCGTGGCACGGTCCCTAATAGGGGGGGGTGCTGCGCGCCCGCGTGAAAGCGGGCGCTGCACTGTTCCAATTTGGTCCACTCAAGGCCTTGCAGGGCGGACTGCACCATGCGGGCAGTCTCCTCGTCGCATCCGCGCCCCAGCGCCCACTGGGCGTGCTTCAGCTTGCCGCTCAGTTCCGACAAGGTAAGTGCGCAGATGCCGGTCTGCCGGTCAAATTCGCGCCACTTGGCATCGCCCTGCGCTTCTTGCAGGGCGTCATCGGTCAGCATGGGAGCGCTCCTTTCCGGGGCAGATTTTCCAAGTCGCGGGCTAGGGATGCGACGATCCGGCGTGCAGCCTTGGCGTTGCGGCCCATGAGCGCGATCTGCACCATTTCCGCCTTGGCCTTTGCGTCCATCCATGTCGCAGAGGTCAG
>NZ_JAIMIA010000011.1 GCF_019966495.1 Tateyamaria pelophila
CTTTGCAATGTCGATTCCTATCGTTGTAATTTCCATCTGGGCGGTTCCTTTCAGAGCTGGTTCAAACACCAGCACTTTGGCACATTGCGATGCCGGTGGGTGGAACCGTCCACCCCATCAAGTTGACGGGCGGGTCAGTCGCGCCTCAAAGCGCTTCGATTGCCTCTTGTATCGCATTCTGTGCCGGGTAAACGTGCCTGAACAACCCTGTGACGAGACATTCCATGAAATCCCACTCCAACCGCGCGGCATGGATGGCCGTCACGGCCATGTTCGCCCTCAATGGCGCGCTTTATGGCATTTGGGCGGCGCGCATTCCGGCGATGGCACAGCGCCACGGTCTGGACAAAGGCGATCTGGGCTGGCTTTTGCTGCTTCTGGCTGCGGGTGCGATCACCGCCTTTCCGCTCGCAGGTCGTTTTGCGGATCGCTATGGCGCAGCACCTGTTACGATGCGAATCGCGGTGGCCTACACCGTTGCCTTGTGCCTCACGGCGCTCGCACCTGGCACTGCGACACTGGCGGTTGCGCTGTTTCTCTTTGGTGCGGCCCATGGGGCGATGGATGTGGCGATGAACACGTGGGCGGGCGAGGCGGAACGCTATATCGGACGCCAGGTCATGTCGTCTTTTCATGCCATGTTCAGCCTAGGGGCGGGATTGGGCGCGGCGAGCGGGTTTGTGGCGGAACACCAAGGGATCGGCATCCCTGCGCACTTCATTGCGGTCGGCGTGTTTGTGATGATCATCGCCATGGCGGTTGCCAATATCGGCTGGACCTCCGTCAAACAGGTCAATGTGGGGGCCACGCCACTCTTTCCCCTGCCCAAAGGGCCTTTGGTTGCGGTTGGCCTGATCGCCTTTTGTGCGTCCATGGGCGAAGGGGCAATGGTAGACTGGAGCGCCTTGCTGCTGATCGAAACGGCCCTTGTGACCCCGGCCCAGGCCGCCTTGGGCTACACTGTCTTTTCCGTGGCAATGGTGATCGTGCGTTTGCTCGGGGATCAGGCCACGCGCATCCTGGGGCCGACGCCCACCGCGCGCCTTGCCGGCATCATCGCGACGACAGGCACGGTTTGTGCCGTTGTTTCAAGCAGCTACGCCGTGACCCTCACAGGGTTCGCGCTGATGGGGGTCGGGTACGCCGTGATCATGCCGCTCGCCTTTTCGCGCGCCGCTGCCGATCCGTATTTGCCGCCGGGCACCGCCATCGCCAGCGTCGCGACCCTTGGCTATGGAGGATTGCTGCTCGGCCCGCCTTTGATCGGTTTTGTGGCTGATGCCACATCTTTGCGCATCGGTTTTGCCATTCTGGCCATCCTAGCGGCCTTGATCATCGTGCTCGCATATGCGGTCAAAGCCGCCACAGCATCGGATCGGTAGCAGGTCATGCAACTCAACTCCGTCTCCTTCATCGTGCCTGACTACGACAGCGGGATTGCCTTTTTCTGCGATACGCTCGGCTTTGATCTGGTGCAGGACATTGATCAAGGGCACAAACGCTGGGTCGAGGTGCGCGCGCCCGGTGCGCAGACCAGTATCGTCATTGCCCGCGCCGACGGGCCGGAGCAACGCGCGATGATCGGCCGTCAGGGCGCAGGGCGTGTGTGGTTGTTTCTGGAGACAGATGATTTCGCCCGCGATCACGACAAGCTGACACGCCGCGGCATTGTTTTCGAGGAAGACCCGCGCGTTGAACCCTATGGTACGGTTGCGGTGTTCCGTGATCCCTTCGGCAATCGATGGGATTTGATCCAGCGCGCATAGCGGCACGAGTCGACGGATCAGCCCCGCCGCCCCATGGGTGGGCATCCGCCATTCCGCCCTGCAAGTCGATTTTTTTCGACCTGCACGGATTTTCCCCTTGCAGGTCGGCGCTGGGATAAGTATCTCCGCCTCACCCAAGGATGCGGGCGTAGCTCAGGGGTAGAGCATAACCTTGCCAAGGTTAGGGTCGGGCGTTCGAATCGCCTCGCCCGCTCCAATGGGAACCAACAAACCCGGTTGGTTACGATAGGGTCGCCCTCGGGCGGCCCTTCGTCGTTCACAACATATTCGTACAATTCTATTGGCCAGAACCGGGTAATGGTGGACTTGATCGGGCCGACCAATCGCGTGCACCACCCCCTCAGAGGGATGTGGCGCACCGCCATGGCTTTCTATTCGGCGGCATAAGCCTCCATCGGTGGACAGGTGCAGGTCAGATTGCGATCGCCCCATACGTTGTCGACGCGGTTGACCGGCGGCCAGTATTTGTCGACACGAAACGCGCCGGGCGGAAAGCACCCCGCTTCGCGCGAATAGGGCCGGTCCCAGTCTTTGACCAGGTCTTCCATCGTGTGTGGCGCGTTTTTCAACGCGTTGTTCATACGATCGGTTTTGCCATTTTCGATCTCGGCGATCTCGGCACGGATCGCCAGCATCGCGTCGCAAAAGCGATCCAGCTCCGCCTTGGTTTCGGACTCGGTCGGCTCGATCATCAAGGTTCCCGGCACCGGAAAGCTCATGGTTGGGGCGTGAAACCCGCAATCCATCAGCCGTTTGGCAATATCATCCACCGTTACACCGGCGCTTTTTTCAAAGGGACGCGTGTCGATGATGCACTCGTGGGCAACGCGCCCGGTCGGCCCTTTGTACAGCACATCGAACGCGCCTTTGAGCCGCTGCGCGATATAATTCGCGTTGAGGATCGCAACGCGCGTGGCTTGGGTAAGCCCCTCACCGCCCATCATCAGGCAATAGGCCCACGAGATCGGCAGCAGCGAGGGCGAACCGAAGGCCGCCGAGGAGACCGCCCCTTCTCCGCTTGTCGGATCGCCCGGCAAATGCGGGATCAGATGTGCCTTGACGCCAATGGGGCCCATGCCGGGGCCACCGCCGCCATGGGGAATGCAAAACGTCTTGTGCAGGTTGAGGTGGCTGACATCCCCCCCCAAATCACCGGGACGCGACAGGCCCACCATGGCGTTCATGTTGGCCCCATCAATATAAACCTGTCCGCCAGACTCGTGCACAATTTCGCAAATCTCGATCACGGTTTCCTCGAACACACCGTGGGTCGAGGGATAGGTGATCATACAACCTGCAAGGTTTTCCGCATGTTGGGCCGCCTTGGCACGGAAATCTTCAACGTCGATGTCACCGTTAGCGGCGCTCAGCACCGGTACGACCTTCCAGCCCACCATATGGGCCGAGGCCGGGTTCGTGCCATGGGCCGACATCGGGATGAGGCAGATGTTGCGATGCCCCTGCCCCTGCGCCCGGTGATAGCTCGCGATGCTGAGCAACCCCGCGAACTCGCCTTGCGCGCCCGAATTGGGCTGCATCGAGATGGCGTCATAGCCCGTCACATCACACAGCTTGGCCGACAGGTCCTCGATCATCTCAAGGTAGCCCGCCGCCTGATCGCGTGGCACATAAGGATGCATCAGCGCGAACGCATCCCAACTGACCGGCATCATTTCGGCGGCTGAATTCAGTTTCATCGTGCAAGACCCGAGTGGAATCATCGCCCGATCCAGCGCCAGATCACGATCCGCGAGACGGCGCATGTAGCGCATCATCTCGGTCTCGGCCCGGTTGAGGTGGAAAATCGGATGGGTGAGGTATTCGGATTTGCGCAGCAATGCGTCTGGCAGACGGTATTCGGCAGCTTGCCCCGCATGGCGATCAGAAATCCCAAAGGCGCGCCAGACTTTTTCAAGCGTGTCGGTATCGGTACGTTCGTCCAATGCGATCCCGATTTTGGTGCTGCCGACACAGCGCAGGTTCACTCCCTCGTTCACCGCGGATTTCAGAATGACCCGTTGCGCGGCGCCAACCTCGACCGTGATGGTGTCAAAAAATTCCTTCGGGGAGACCACGAACCCGGCCTTTTCCAACCCACGGGCCAGCCGCGTGGTTTTGCGATGGATCCTTTGGGCGATGGCTTGAAGCCCTTCAGGGCCATGAAACACCGCATAAAAACCCGCCATCACCGCCAGCAGCGCTTGCGCCGTACAGACATTCGACGTCGCCTTTTCGCGGCGGATATGCTGTTCACGGGTTTGCAGCGACAGCCGATAGGCCCGGTTGCCATGACTGTCGACCGAAACGCCAACAATGCGCCCGGGCATGGACCGGGCAAAATTCTGTTTCGTCGCCATATAGGCCGCGTGCGGCCCGCCATAGCCCACCGGCACACCAAAGCGCTGCGTGGTGCCCACCGCGATATCTGCGCCCATCGCGCCCGGCTCTTTGAGCAAGGTCAGCGACAGCGGATCAGCGGCGATCACCCCGATGGCGTTCGCCGCATGCAGTCGCGAAATTTCCGCGCTGAAGTCTCGCAAGTGCCCATAGGTTCCGGGATACTGGAAAATCGCACCAAAGACAGCGTCGGCATCAAGATCCTCCGGCGCACCGACGATCAATTCGATCCCCAACGGCGCGGCGCGCGTTTTCATCACGGCAATGTTTTGCGGGTGGCAGTTTTCATCGACGAAAAACGCCGTTGCCTTGGATTTCGAAACCCGCTGCGCCATGGTCATCGCCTCGGCGCAGGCTGTAGCCTCGTCCAGCAGCGACGCGTTGGCAATCTCAAGCCCGGTCAGGTCAGACACCATGGTCTGGAAATTCAGCAGCGCCTCAAGCCGTCCCTGCGAAATTTCGGGCTGATAAGGCGTATAGGCGGTATACCAGGCAGGGTTCTCAAAGATGTTGCGTTGGATCGCGGGGGGCGTGACCGTGCCGTGATAGCCCTGCCCGATCAACGATGTCAGAACCTTGTTCTTGGACGCCGTCGCCTTCATATGCGCCAGCAACGCGCGCTCGGACAATGGCCTGCCGAAATCGAGCGGTTTGGATTGCCGGATTTTGGCGGGCACCGTGTCCGCAATCAGCGCATCGAGATCCGGCACCCCCACAACCTTGAGCATCTCGGCCATTTCAACCGGAGACGGCCCGATGTGCCGACGGTTTGCGAAATCATAGGGCAGGTAATCCGTGGGGGTAAACGTCATTGCGGGTCTCCGATGTCAGGCGATGAAGGCTTGGTAGGCGGCCTCGGTCATGTATCCCTCGATCTGCGTAGGATCAGAGGGGGCAATTTTCACGAACCAGCCGTCGCCCAGCGGATCTTCGTTCACCATGGCCGGATTGTCGGTCAGCGCCTCGTTTACCTCGACGATTTCACCGTCGATGGGCGCGAGAATATCTGACGCGGCCTTGACGCTTTCGATCACAACGATCTCGTCGTCCTTGGTCACCGTGGTGCCGACCTCGGGCAGCTCGACAAAGACCAGATCGCCCAACTGCGTGGTCGCGTGCTCGGTGATGCCGATGACAACGACGTCGTCTTCGCTGCGCAACCACTCATGTTCCTCGGTGAATTTCATCGTTTGGTCTCCTTGTTAGCGTTTGAATTTTGCAGGGGTGAACGGTATTTTCGCGACCTCGACGGGCAGCCGTTTGCCGCGAAGTGCGCCGTATATTGTGGTGCCGATGTTAGCGTATTGCTTTGCTACATACCCCATCGCGATAGGTGCCCCTACCGTGGGGCCAAAGCCGCCCGAAGTGATCGTGCCAATTGGCGCGGTGTCTTCTTCGGTCGCAAAGAGCTCGACGCCTTCGCGCATGGGCGCGCGGCCCGTGGGCAGCAAACCGACCCGCACCCGATCGGTTCCGGTTTGAATTTGGGACAGGATTGTATCGGCGCCCGGAAATCCGCCCGCACGCGCGCCACCGCTCCGCCGCACCTTTTGTATCGCCCAGCTCAGCGCCGCTTCGACCGGTGTCGTTCCCCTGTCCATATCATGGCCATAGAGGCACAGCCCCGCTTCGAGCCGGAGCGAATCCCGCGCGCCCAGCCCGATCGGTTCCACATCCGCATGCGCCAGCAGCGCGCGCGCCAGATCAACGGCCTGATCCGCAGGCACCGATATTTCAAACCCGTCTTCCCCGGTGTAGCCCGAGCGAGACACCCAGCAGGCCGCCCCTGCCAGGTCCAGAGATCTGACATCCATGAAGCGCATCGCAGCACTGTCGGGGTTCAGCGCCGCGAGCACCGCCTCGGCCCTTGGTCCTTGCAAGGCCAAAAGCGCGCGGTCGGTTATTTCTGTTACGGTCACATCTGGCATCGCTGCCGTCATATGCGCGATATCCGCCGCCTTGCAGGCTCCGTTGACGACGACAAACACGTGGTCCCCGCGATTGCTCAGCATCAGATCATCCAGAACACCGCCCGCATCATCCGTCAAGAAACCATAGCGTTGACGATCCGGCCCAAGGCCCAGAACATCGACCGGGATCAACCGTTCAAGCGCCGTTGCGGCGGCGGCGTAATCGGTGCCACGCACGATCACCTGCCCCATATGGCTGACGTCGAAAAGTCCGGCCTTTTCACGGGTGTGACTGTGTTCCTTCATCACACCCATCGGGAACTGCACCGGCAAGGCGTAGCCCGCAAAGGGCACCATACGCGCGCCAAGTTCGAGGTGCAGGTCGTATAACGGAGTGTGCAACGGGTCAGACATCAGCAGCTCTCTCTTTTTTCGCCGGTCTGGTCGCATTCACGTCCGGCACCACGGTGACAAACGGGCTGCGCCCGCTCGTGTGATGCCCCCTCTGTCCTTGCGCCTGAGATCGCTATCCCTTCGGCGGGTGCATTGCGCACCTCTCTCCAGAGTGTCGATATGCTGCGACGGTCCTTGGGCCTGAGAGTTTCCGGGGCGGTTTCTCCTTCGGCACCAGATCAACTGGTTCTCCCGACGCAGCGGGTCGTGGTGGACGCGCTGGCACGTACACCCTTGGGCGGCAGTAAAGAATATCCTGAACGATGATGCGAGCGTTTTTTTGCCTGTCCCCGCACTCTTGCGAGACCCCAAAGGCGGGCGCGAGGCGCGTGGGGACCATGAGACATGCTCAGTTGCGGTCGCCTGCCGCCGAGACCGCTAGGGTCGGGCCGCGCCAGATCCCGCACGACGCCCGAATACAGCGCCAGAGGTCAGGCCAGACCCGCCCGGATAGCCCGCAAAAAACACGCCACCGACAAGCTCACCACAGGCAAACAGCCCTTCGATCGGGGTGTCGTCGGCTGTCAGGACATTGCCGCTCTCGTTCACTTTGAGACCGCCATAGGTAAATGTGATGCCTCCGGTGACGGGAAAGGCGCGGAACGGCCCATGATCTATACGCTGCGCCCAGTGGGACTTTGGCAAGGCAAGGCCCCTTGTGCACTTGCCGTCCAATGCCGTCGGATCAAATGGCACTGTTTCATCTACGGCGGCGTTGTAAGCCTCCAACGTGGCAAGCGCGGCGGGTGCATCAACACCGACCATCTGCGCCGCCAGGTCTTCCAGCGTCTCGGCCTCGACAAAATGCGCATCATGAAACCGGTATTCATCATAAAGCAGGTCAAAGACCTTGCTGTCGAACACCTGCCAGGCAAATTGACCGGGCTGTTTCAGGATGGCGGCGCCATATTGTGCATAGGTATAGTTGCGGAAATTCGCGCCCTCATCAACGAACCTATCACCTTCAGAGTTCAGCATAACACCTAGAAAATACGAAATTTTACGGTATTTCTTGCGCTCGCCCGGCGGCAGATCAAGTCCGCCGAAATCAGCCATGTGCAGATCCATCGGCGTGGCGTGGCACCCGGCATAGAGCCCGTGCTCTGCGGCCCCCGCCTTGACCGCCATCGCCAATCCGTCGCCGGTGTTGTGGGGTGTGCCGCGCACCTTGGCGGCCTTCCAATCGGGCCCCATATGCTTGACGCGTAGCGCTTCGCTGGCCTCGAATCCGCCAGAGGCGAGGATGACGGCATCGGCCCGGATGGCCTCATCTCCGACATATACCCCCGCGATACGCCCGTCCTCGACGATCAGGTCAGTCACCGCGCTGCCATATCTGACAGTGCCACCCAGACGGGTGACAGCGGCCAGTTCCATATCAAAGAGGCCAACTCCTTCATTTTGCGCCGACAGTGTCAGTCCACCCCAAAACACATGCTTGCCGTCTTTTTCAAAGCTTTGGCGGGCGTAAATGGGTTCGAACTTGACATCGTGCGACGCCAGCCAGCGCATCGTTTCACCCGAGGTACTGATCAACGCCTGTTGCTCGGGCGATAGTGGACGGCCGTCGTTGAAGCCCAGCAAGTCCGCGCCGAATTTCTCCTGAGTGTAGCTGCCAAAGTCAGTGTCCGGCAGTCGCGGATCGTCCGCATCCCGCAACAGGGGCAGCAGATCATCCTTGCCATCATAGGCAAAGCGCATCGCCCCCGCCGTGTATTTGGTGTTTCCACCCGCCAAGGCTTCATCCGCTTTTTCCAGCAACAGGACCCGCGCCCCACCTTCAAGCGCCGCAATGGCCGCGCAGAGGGCCGCGTTTCCGGTTCCAACAACGATGATTGATTTTGGCATGGGGACATCCTTTGCGACAGATTGTATCCGCTTGGATACATTATTCACGTTTTATTAAAATGCGTGGTTGAGTATTGCAAGTCGAAACCGACGTTACGGGGGCCGCTTTCGGCGGATGAAAAATTGTGATTGAACGCTATGATACAGGGTGGCCCGCTGCGGCACCGCACCGATTGAGGACAACGACAATGCGAAAAGACATGGCCAGCCTCGCGCAGAATGGCATTTTGCGCGTTGCGATCAACACGGGCAACGGGGCGTTGGTGCAACAAGAAGATGGCGTGCTGTCCGGCATAAGCCCGGCGCTGGCGACGCGACTGGCCGACCAGATCGGTGCCCGGATGCAACCGGTTGTCTATGGCGGCGCGGGCAAGGTCTTTGCCGATGCGGATCAAGACGCGTGGGATGTTGCATTTCTCGCCATCGACGCGATGCGCGCAGAAAAGATCGCATATACACGCGCCTATGTGACGATCGAGGCGACATATGCGGTGCGGGCGGACTCGAGGTTTCAGAGCATCAGTGACATCGACAGCCCGGGCGTCCGTGTGTTGACGGCCTTGGGATCGGCCTATGACATGCATCTGACACAGACCCTGCAAAACGCGACCCTCGAACGCTCCGGCACGCCGTCCGAGAGCTTTGCAGAATTTCGCGACGGCCGCTGCAATGCGGTTGCCGGCGTCCGGGCCTCGTTGATGAGTTTTTTTGCGGATGACCCTCACATCCGCCTGCTGCCCGGCGTCTTGACGAAAGTCGAGCAGGCGATGGTTCTGCCGGACCGGCGCGATCCCAGGATCGTCGCTCTTGATGCCTTTGTTTCAGAGGCAATGGAGGACGGCTTTGTCGCGCGGGTCCTGGCGCAGACCACCAGGAAGTAGCTAACGCCGCCCGGTGATCAGCGGCTTTCGGCGCCTGCAAAGGGAGTCGGGCTGCGCGGTGTTGGTACGAAGACCGCATCCTCAAGCGACGCGATGGCCGCCAATACGCGTTGCCGCTCTGCCAGCAGGTGATTGAACTGCGCGTCGCAACCGGCGACCGGTGTTGGATAATCCGTGATCTCGGCGTTCAGCAACTGGCGGGCGACAGCCAGTTCGGATCGGGCGGCCAGAATGCAGCTCTGGAACTCATCGGGCATGTGCGTTTCTCTCCCCTTTTCAGTATACCGTAGTATACAAAAATGAAAGATGTCAATTCCGCGCCCAAACAGTGCGCGGGACAAAGACGTCCCCCGCCGCCAGTTTGCGGGCCGTGCGCACCAATCCGGCAGAGTTCACGGCAAAACCAGCCGACGCGTTTTCGTAATCCACAAGCACATCGATCTGACCGGAGGCATGCTCCAAAGTGATGTTGGCGGGCGTTTCGTTTGGTTTTGCCGCCAGACCTTCGGCAATACTGCCCGGTGTCAAAACGCAGGACGCCAAGCATTGAGCCCCAGTGACGGCCATGGCCGGGTGACATTTCCACGGCATGAAGTAACGGGTGGCAATCGTGCCACCTTGCGTGGCCGGCGCCAGCAACCCGAACTTGGGCGTGACGGATTTTGCAACGTCTCCCATGCCCATCAATGCACCCGCCTTGCGGCGCAATGCCTCCATCCGGGCGTAAAACTCCGTGTTCTCGTCCAGTTCCGCCGCGCTCTCGTACCCTGTCAGTCCAAAACTTTCGGCCCTGGCGATCACCATGGGCATGGCGACGTCCATGCACGTCACGTCGATATCGTCGATCGTGTCGATCAGGTTGCCAGTCGGCAAGAATGCTCCGGTCACGCCCCCAACGGTTTCCATGAACTGCAAGGCGATGGGTGCGGACGTACCCGGCACGCCGTCGATCCGGGCCATGCCTTCATAGCTGACCTGCCCACCGGGCGTCTGTACGGTTGCGGCGACCTTTGCGCCTGTGTTGACGGCCCGGATGTTCACACGCGTTTCTCCGTCCTGCGCCGGAACCAATCCCATCTCGATGGCCGCCGGGCCAACGCCCGTCAGGATGTTGCCGCAAGTCGGTTTGAAATCGACCAGCCTGTCTTCGACACTGACCTGAGCAAAGAAGTAATCCACGTCTGACCCGGCATCTTTCGATGGCGACAGCATCGCGACTTTGGTCGTCACCGCGTCCCCGCCGCCGATGCCGTCAATGTTCAGAGGTTGGCCCGATCCTACGATTGCGATCAGCACCTCGGCCAACGTCTCCAGATCTTGGGGCAGGTCAGCCCGGTTCATGTAAGGCCCGCGCGAGGTGCCACCGCGCATGAACAGGAAGGGGATCGCAGTTTGGGTCATCAGGTTTCCTTGGCCAAATAGTGAACGGGTACAGATGCTTGGATCACCCGAAGGGCCACGGCAAGTCCGTGTACTCCTGAAGAAGGCCCGGCGGGAAATCCCGGTTCAACAGCCACGCCATACCGCACATGAAGGCAATTCCCGCTGCCGTGTAGATCGCCGCGAACCTGCTCGACACGCCTGCCCGGAACTTCATGAAGCAAAACAGGAACACCCCAAGCGCAAGGATAAAGCCAAGCAGCGCCGTCAGAACCAGCAGCCCCATGAACCAAGCCAGCGTCGGCCAAAGTCCATGCGTTGCGTCCGCATCTTCACCCTCGCGTTCGCGGTCGGCAAAGATTGCATCTGTCTCGGGCTTGAGCATCATGCGGATGATCAACACCGCACAGCCCACCAGACACACCGCCCCCACAAACATCGGGAATACACGGTCGCGGCTGTAAGACGGGATCGACGCCGCGTCATAGAACGCATAGGCGATATACCCCGTCACCAGCAACAGGAAGACCAGCGGCGCGCGCTTGGAGCCCGAGTTCACATCACCCTCGGCCAGAATGTTCTTGGCCTGACGCAAGCCCAGCACAACCGAAACGATGGTGATGATCAGCAAGATGATGACGATGGGCGAAAAGATGTAGTCGATGCCTTCGCCGAAGCTCTTGCGGAACCGAGATGCGGCGATCTGAACGGCTTGGTTGGCATAGTTTTCGGCCGGGGTCGCGAGGACAAAGCCGATCAGGAAGGCAGGCCGCGACCAGTCAAAGCGGCGCATCATGATACCGAGGAACCCAATGCCCAACAGCGCCACGAGGTCCATCAGGTTCTGGCCGGACTGGAACGCCGCAAAGCTGATGATCATGAACAGGAAAGGCGCCAGCAGCGCAAAGCGGATGGTCGTCAGCTTGGCGATACCGCCCGAGGCCGCGATGCAGATGACTGTGCCGACGACGTTGGCAAGCGCCAGCAACCAGACGATGGAATACGTGATGTCGAGGTTGTTTTGCAGCATGGCCGGGCCAACTTCGATCTGGCCGGAGCCCAGCAACGCAATCGCGCCGATAAAGATCGCCATGGAACCGGAGCCGGGAATGCCAAAGAGCAAGGTTGGCACCAGCCCGCCGCCTTCCTTGGCGTTGTTCGAGCTTTCCGGCCCAATCACGCCGCGCACTTCACCCTTGCCGAAGTTCGATTTGTCCTTGGTCGTCTGCACCGCATGCCCATAGGCGATCCAGTCGACAACCGATCCGCCCAGCCCCGGAATGACGCCCACGATAACGCCTATGATCGAGCAGCGCACCGAGAGCCAGATATTGGCGAACCAGTCCCTGACGCCGTCCAGCCAACCGCCACCCAATTGTGGCTCGCGGGAAATGGCGCGGTCCTGACGCAGCAGCGAGATGATCTCGGGGATGGCAAAGATGCCAAGGCCGACGATGACCAGTTTCAGCCCGTCGGTCAGATAGGGAAAGTCATAGGACGACATGCGCAAATCGCCCGACGACGCGCCCTCGCCTATGGTGCCGATCAACATGCCAAGGCCAGCCGCCACGATCCCCTTGATCGCGACGCGGCCGGCAAGGATGCCGACCATCGAAAGACCAAAAATGGTGATCATCAACAATTCGGGCGTGCGAAACTCGAGCACGACGGGCCGGGCAATCAGGATAAAGACCGTCAGGAATGCCGCCCCGACCAGCCCACCGAAAAGCGACGAGGCAAAGGCTGCGGACAAGGCCCGCGCCGCCTGCCCCCGTTTGGCCATCGGAAAGCCGTCCAGCACCGTCGCCTGCGACGCGGACGAGCCCGGAATACCCATAAGGACCGACGCAAATGTGTCAGAGGTCGGCACCACGGCAACCATACCCACCATCAGGGCAAGACCCAGAATCGGGTCCATTCCGAACATGAATGGCAACAGCAGCGACAGGCCGGCAATCCCGCCCAGACCGGGAAAGACGCCGATGCACAGCCCCATGACCACGCCCAACACCAGATAACCCAGAACAATCGGCTGCAAGATCAGCGACCACGCGTCGCCCAATGCAGGCAGTGCCTCCATGATGACTTCCATCAGCCGCTCCTCCCCTTCACTTGTGAAAACGCCCCGACCTCGCGGACGGGGCGTTCAAAAAGCGAAGGCTTAGTTCAGCGACACGCCGTACTTGTCCTGCAGCCAGTTCACGATGAACGCCTTGGCCTCGGGCGTCACCTGCGTGGCGCTGGCCTTGGCGGTTTCAGCCGCGGGACCGGTCATCTGCGGGTATTTACCCAGACGTGCACCCGAGATTTCGGCGAAATCCGGACGCGCTTTCACAGCTTCAAAGGCGGCCGTGTATGTCGCAATCGCATCGGGTGTGGCACCCTGTGGCAGGAACACCATCTTTTGCGCAGGGAATCCCGCGATAAAGAACGCTTTCCACGCATCCCACTTTTCACCGGAGGTTTCACAAGCGGGTGTCGCTTCGCACACTTCCTTGAAGGTCGGGATGTCGGGGAAAGTCGGATCACGCACGATGTTGCCATCATCATCCAGCGCGCCCCACGTCATCATCGGCACGGCAGTGCCCGCCTCGACCAGCGGTGCAACGCCGGACAGATAGGAGGACGATGTCTGATAGTCGATGTTCGCTTCTCCGCGCTCGAACATCAGACGGCCATCACCGCGACCCTTGATGCCCATGACGCTTTCGACGTTCAGGCCCAGCATTTCCCATGCCAGTGTCGGCACCAGATCAAGACGGGTTGCGCCCTGGTTGCCATAGATGAAGTCTTCGCCTTGCAGTGGCGTCGCGTCCATGCCGTCCATCTTGGCTGCAAGCTCCGGCGGCAGATAGGCGACACCACCTGTGCCGGACGCGAGAACCACGTTCCAGTCTGCATATTCGAACTTAACCCGCGGATCGCCAAGCAGGTACGGGAACTGAGTGGAACCCGAAGACCCGAAGATCAACGTGCCATCGTCATAGGTTTGGTCCTGAAAGAAATTCGCGCCCTTGGTCGAACCGGCACCGGGCATGAATTTCACGACAACCGTGGGCTGACCGGGCAACGCTTCGGACAGCAGCGGGGCATAGAAGTTGGCCCATTTGGCCGAACCGCCGGTCTCCGAGAATGGAATGATCCATTCGACGGTTTTACCTTCCAGATCAATGCCGTGGCCGCCTGCATTGACTTGCAGGGCGAATGTTGCGGTGGCTGCGGCCACAAGGCCAGTGGCCACGCGACGCGTGGTTTTGAAAGTGGACATATGTTCCTCCCTTGAACGCGGCCCGAACCGGTGGATGGGCCAAAATAGAATCGTTTGGGGGTGTCCGCCCCCTTCTGATGACCAAGGCATGCGTTCTGAACCTTGCATGAAACTTGCGCACCTGCGAATTTATGCCATGCGCATCACACTGGTCGAAGACAACACCAGCCTTGCCAAGGGCATCTGCTACCGTCTGCAGGACGCGGGCCATGCCGTCGATTTGTTGCATGACGGGCTGGAAGCACAAAGCTACTTGATGAGCGATGGTGCGGATATGGTGATTCTGGATATCAACCTGCCCGGTGTTGATGGACTGACCTTGCTCAAGGAAATCCGCGACCGGGACGACATGCGGCCCGTGATCCTCTTGACCGCCCGCGCCGAAACCGAAGACCGCGTGATCGGGCTGGACGCAGGCGCCGATGACTACCTGATCAAGCCGTTCGAGATGGCCGAGTTGGAGGCCCGCGTCCGCGCACTGCTGCGCAGGCGGGCGGTTCCCCAGCAACGCATGCAATCTTTCGGCGCCCTGAGCTATGACGCGACCGGGCGCCAGTTGTTCGCGGGGGATGTCGAGATTGAGCTGCCACGGCGCGAGATGTCGGTGTTTGAATGCCTGCTTGGTGCCGATGGTCGGCTCGTCTCCAAGAACACCATGCTGGATTACGCTTACGGTGTTGGTGCGGATGTCGAGGAAACCGTTGTGGAAGTGTACGTTTCGCGCCTCCGGCGGCGCCTTGGCCCCCACGGCGTACAGATCAGGTCGCAGCGCGGGTTGGGATATCAGCTGTTGCTGGCCGATGACCCATGAAAACGCAATCGCTGCGTACGCGCCTGATCCTGATCATATTGTCGCCGTTGCTCTTGATTTCCCTGCTCGCAGGGGCCTGGCAATTCAAAGCCACCGCCGACCGGGCCGAAGATATCTTTGACCGCGGGTTGTTGTCTGCGGCCCTGGCCATTTCACGCGATGTGGCGATATCCGATGGTGACGCCCTCAGCCCGGCCACCCGACGGTTGGTCAACGACACATCAGGAGGAGAGCTTTTCTACCATGTGTATGCCCCTGACGGGGTATTTGTGACGGGCTACTCCACGCCACCGGTCTTGCCCAGAACCGCACCGGAAATCCTGACGGAGCCGCTGTTTTACGATGCGCGCTATCAGGAGCGCGACGTGCGCGTGGTCCGATTTCAGGACGTCACCACCGTGAGCGAGGTCTCGGGCGTCTACAACATCACGGTCTGGCAAAACGCCGATGTGCGCGGCCGGTTTATCCGTGAGGTCGTGTCGCGTTCCTTTGCCGTGATCGCCCTTCTGGTGATCTCGGTTGCATTGGTTGTCTGGTTCGGTGTCGGGCTGGGTCTCAAGCCGCTCTTGGACCTTGAAAGCGCCATTGCCAAACGCACCCCGACCGAGCTGAAACCGATACGCCGCGCCGTCCCCGTCGAGGCGCGGGGACTGGTCTCGACCCTGAACGCGCTGCTGGATCGGGTGTCACGGCGAATCAGTTCCAAGGACGAGTTCATCTCGAACGCCGCGCATCAACTGCGCAACCCGGTGGCCGGCGTTCTGGCTTTGGCCGAAGCCGTACAAACCGCACCGAATGCCGCCGCGGCCAAGGAGCGCAGTGCAGAATTGGTGGACGCCGCACGCGAGGCAAGCCAGTTGACCAACCAATTGTTGTCCTTTGAACGGGCCAGCGGCACAGACGTGCTGAAGTCCGGCCAGCCATTGAATTTGAAGTCCATCGTGCAGCAAGTCAGTGAGCGTTTTGCCCTGCAGAACGCAGATTCCAGTGTGATCCTGCATTACGACCTGCCCCAGCGCGATGTGCCGGTCCGTGGAGATGAGATCATGCTGCAAGAGGCGATCCTCAACCTGTTGAACAACGCATTGGTGCATGGCGGAGCAGGCCTGTCCGAGATCCGGATCACGCTGTCCATGGATCGAACCAGCGCCCTGCTCTGCGTCGAGGACGACGGCGTGGGCATCCCCCCTGATCAGTTCATTCAGGCAATCAGCAGGTTCAGCCAAACCAATGGCGGACCCGGCAGCGGGTTAGGTTTGCCTATCGCCGCACGTGTCATGGAAAATCACGGCGGCACCCTCGAAATCATGGAGAGCGCCGGAGGCGCGTTCATCAAGGCCACTCTGCCCTTGTACAGATCGTCCGGCGCGGATTGATCCACCCCGTAGAACGCTCTGCGTGCAGGACCTGTGGAACGATCTGCGATGCCCCTTCCGGGTTTTTGACGAACAAGACACGCGCTTACGCCGCCAGATACATCAACACGCAGGCGCGTTCCAAGAACATCCCTCAGACAACCGGATTGGCGGCCATCCAGTCATCCAGTTTCGACACCTGTTCAGCACTGAGCCGCAAGCCCAGCTTGTTGCGCCGCCAGACCACATCTTCGGCCGTGCGCGCGTATTCCTTTTTCATCAGCCAAATCACCTCGCGTTCGGTCAGGGTCGCGCCGAACTCAGCCCCAAGCTCTGTCACGTCGGTTGCGCCATCCAGAACATGCCAGGCATCCGTCCCATAAGCGCGGATCAGACGACGGGCCCAGAACGGGCTGAGAAAGTCATGCTCGCTGCGCAAACGTGCGATCAGCCTGTCCACATCCGCGACCGCGAAATCACCGCCGGGCAAGGCAACACCCGCCGTCCAATGGCCTGATGTGCCGGGAAAAAAAGGGATGATCTTGTCCATCGCGTCTTCGGCCAGCTTGCGATACGTCGTGATCTTGCCGCCAAAGATATTGAGGATCGGCGCCCCCTCGCCCGTATCCACCTTGAGCGTGTAATCGCGGGTCGCGGCCGTCGCACTGCTGACGCCATCGTCATAAAGCGGCCGCACACCGGAATACGTCCAGACGATATCGTCGATGCTGATGTCCTGCTTGAAATACCCATTGGCGAAATCGACCAGATAGCGCTGTTCCTCGGATGTGCACTCCGGACGGACATGGGGGTCGTGATGCTCAGCATCCGTGGTGCCGATCAGCGTGAAATCAGTCTCGTAGGGGATGGCAAAAATGATGCGCCCGTCGGTGCCCTGAAAGAAATAGCATTTATCGTGCTCATAAAGACGCTTGGTCACGATGTGACTGCCGCGCACAAGGCGGACGCCTTCGTTCGATTTGATATGCACCTTTTGTTGAATGATATCGCCGACCCACGGGCCGCCCGCATTCACCAGCATCCGCGCCTTGACCACCTCCGTTTCGCCACTGTCGGTGTGGTGCAAGGTGATGTCCCAGTGATCCTCTGTCCGAGCGGCGGCTTCGACCCTGGTCCGGACCATGATCCGCGCACCGCGCTCTTCGGCGTCACGGGCGTTCAGGACGACCAGCCTGGAATCTTCGATCCAGCAGTCGGAATATTCAAACGCCTTTTGGAACCGATCTTCGAGCGGCGCACCTTCCTCGGTTCCGGCCAGTTTCAACGTCGTGGTCCCGGGCAAAATCTTGCGCCCGCCCAAATTGTCATAAAGGTACAGGCCAAAGCGGATCATCCACGCAGGCCGCCGCCCTTTCATCCACGGCATCACCCGGTTGAGGATACGCGAAACAGGCGTCTCCCCCTCGAACCGCATATCCGGGCTGAAGGGCAGCACGAAGCGCATGGGCCAACTGATATGCGGCATGGCGCGCAGCAGCGTCTCTCGCTCTTCCAAAGCGTGGCGCACGAGATTGATCTCGAAATACTCGAGATATCTCAGACCGCCATGAAAGAGTTTTGTCGAAGCCGACGATGTCGCCGACGCCAGATCGTTCATTTCGGCCAAGGCAACCGTCAACCCGCGCCCCGCGGCATCGCGCGCAATGCCGCAGCCATTGATACCGCCACCAATGACAAAGATGTCGTAGACCTCAGAATTGCGATCCGTGTCCAATGCATGCTCCCCCGGTCGGATTGTGCCCTTTGATCATAAGAAATAGGCAAAACCCTCGTTTTCCACAAGTATCATTTTCGTTTACGTTCGTTTTGAGTTGGCACACCCTTTGGCTGCAGCAATCCAGCCCCTTACCCAAAGAATTTCGGCAAACAGTGAGCAAACGAAAATAATGGCCGCTGCAATTTCCAGATAAAGCCACGACTTTCTCGAACTTCAGCAGGAAACCGGCAGCACAATCGTCCCTGTTCTGAACCCATCTGGCCGTCTAGTCGGTCACCTAGCGCCCGGCAGACCTGCCCGCCGGTTGCAGTTTTCGCCGATCCACCGCATAGACCCGGATATCTGAAATGACAGCGCAAGGGGCGTCGCATGATCGAACGTATCGAAACCGGGGTGCGATCCTCGAAAATCGTGAAATATAACGGCGTGGCCTACATCACCGGCCAAGTCGGCGAAGGCGAGACCATTCAAGCACAAACCGAAGAATGTCTGCGACGTCTCGATGCCCTGCTGATCCAGGCCGGGTCGTCGCGCGAAAAGATGCTGCGCGCCACGATCTGGCTGGCGGACATGAACGATTTTGCGGGACTTAACGAGGTCTGGAACGCATGGGTTCCGGAAGGCCATGCTCCGGCGCGGGCCTGCGGCGAAGCCAAACTGGCAAGGCCCGAACTGAAGGTCGAGATCATTGTCGATGCGGCCTGCGACTAAGGTCCAGCTTCGATATCACCGGGCCTTGCGTGCTGCGTCGGCGCTTTCGAACGCCTGACATTCAGATTATCATCGGCTGAACACTCCGATCGATAATCTGGATCACCACGGCTTTTGATCAAATTCGAACCTTTTTTGGGTCGACCGACGGGAGGGCCGCAAGGCCTCCAAGCGACTGAACCTCTCATAACTGGCCGCCTCGACCCGGATTCGAACCTCGAAGACGAATTACGGGTCGCACTGTTTGAACGGGGTTCCGGGCCGCTGGTGCTGACCAAACATGGATTGCTGCTGCTTTTCTGTGCCGAGCAGATGCTATTCGTGGAAGAAGAGATCAAACAGCGCGTCGCCGATGCCGCAGAGACCAAAGGCTTTTTTCGCGCTGGTGCCTCGGAGGCGATTGCGCAAGCATGGCTGCCCGCGTTTGTCACCGCCTCCAGCCAGCCTCAAGATGATCGCGGCGGGCATTGCGGTCGGCCCATGCCCCCGCGCTTGCGCTTGATCTGTCAGCGTCGGGTCAGATTGTCGAATTCGACGCAGGCATCCGACCGCAATCGCTTGAGTTCCCGGCGATCGAACTCTTTTTTTGCCAGCCGTTTCGGGCAAGGTGGCCGCCCGCCATTTTCGGCCGAGACTGCATTTCACAACCGTGCCGCATATGACTTCTTACTTGATTTCGTTTCACTACAAAAACAGTTGACCCATGTTTCATTATTCCATAATTCATGAAATATGGAATCATTGCTCACAGATCGACTGTCAACTCTGAGCCATCCTCAACGGATGGCCGTATTCCGGCTATTGATGCGACGCTGCCCCGACGAAGTGCCTGCGGGCGAAATCGCCGACGCCCTCACCCTCAAGTCAAGCACCGCGTCGGTCTATCTGTCCGCCCTGACCCAGACCAAGCTGATCTTGCAACGCCGGGACGGCACGCGCCTCCTGTACCGGGCAAACCTCGACGCGGCCCGCGATATCGTCGCTGACCTGTTCCTTGATTGCTGTCGCGGACGCGCAGATGTCTGTCCGCCGGAAATTTCTGACCTTCTCAGGAGCCTTACGCCAATGTCTGACAAGAAATACAACGTTCTGTTCGTCTGCACGGGCAATTCCGCGCGCTCGATCTTTGCCGAGACGATCCTGCGGGACCTCGCCGCCGACAAGTTCAACGCCTACTCGGCAGGGACAACGCACCGGTCCGGACTGAACCCGCTGGCGGTTCAAACGCTGCTGTCCAAGGATCACGACACATCGCCGCTCAGATCGAAAAACGTATCCGAATTTCAGGGGCCGGACGCACCGAAAATGGATTTCGTGTTCACCGTTTGCGATCGCGCCGCGAACGAAGAATGCCCCACATGGCCGGGTCAACCGATTTCGGGCCATTGGGGCGTGCCGGACCCGGTCAAGGCGCAAGGCACCGAAGCGCAAAGACAGCTTGCGTTCCAACAGACCTATGGCGCACTGCGCAACCGGATCACCGCGTTCACGTCCCTGCCCTTTGCGCAGTTGGACCGTGCGACCTTGCAACAACATGTCGATGAGATCGGCAAAGAAAAACTTCGGCAGGATTGATACCCAATGACAACTTACGCGCTCAACGGCCTTGGCCGGATCGGCAAACTGGCCTTGCGCCCCCTTTTGGAACGCGGCGCACAGATTGCCTTTCTCAACGATGCGGTCGGCACGCCGGAAATGCATGCGCATTTGCTGGAGTTCGACTCCATTCACGGGCGTTGGCCTGCGGAGTTTTCGGCGGATGACACAGCGATCACCATCGACGGCACGTCCATCCCGGTGACCAACGCCCGCGACCTGAAAGACCTTCCGCTGGAGGGCGTCGATGTCATGATCGACTGCACCGGTGCGTTCAAGACCGAAGCAGCGCTTGCCCCCTACTTTGAGGCTGGCGTGAAAAAGGTTGTCGTCTCCGCCCCCGTCAAAGACGGGCCGACGGCCAATATCGTCTACGGCGTGAACGATGACATCTATGATGCGAACTCCCACCAGATCGTCACGGCGGCCAGCTGTACCACGAACTGCCTTGCCCCTGTCGTCAAGGTGCTGCTGGAGGGCATCGGGATCAAGCATGGTTCCATCACGACGATCCATGACGTGACCAACACGCAAACCATCGTGGACCGCCCCGCCAAGGACTTACGCCGCGCCCGCTCCGCCCTGACCAACCTGATCCCGACCACAACCGGCTCTGCCACCGCCATCACGTTGATCTACCCGGAACTGACCGGCAAATTGAACGGTCACGCGGTGCGGGTGCCGCTGTTGAACGCGTCCATCACCGATTGCGTGTTCGAGATGGCGCGCGAAACCACTGTCGACGAAGTCAACGCCCTCTTCAAAGCAGCCGCCGAAGGCCCGTTGAAGGGCATTCTTGGCTATGAAACCCGGCCGCTGGTCTCCTCCGATTACACCAACGATCCGCGCAGCGGAATCGTGGACGCGCTGTCGACGATGGTCGTGAACGGCACGCAGCTCAAGGTCTATGCCTGGTATGACAACGAATATGGCTACGCCCACCGCTTGGTGGATGTGGCGTTCATGGTGGGCGACAGCCTGTGACACGTCCTGCAGGGCTGGCGGCCTATAACACCGTCACGGCGGCCTACTGGGCCTTCATGCTGACGGATGGCGCGCTCAGGATGCTGGTCCTGCTGCACTTTCACACGCTGGGCTTTTCGCCAGTGCAGCTGGCATATCTGTTTGTTCTGTATGAAATCGCGGGCGTCGTGACCAATCTCTCCGCAGGCTGGATCGCCGCCCGCTTCGGCCTCACCTCCACGCTGTATGCAGGCTTGTCGCTACAGGTCATCGCGTTGGTCGCCTTGGCGCAACTTGATCCGTCCTGGGGGATCACCGCGTCGGTGATTTTCGTGATGCTGGTGCAAGGGCTGTCCGGCGTAGCCAAGGATCTGGCCAAGATGAGTTCCAAGAGCGCGGTCAAGATCCTCGCACCCACGACAAATGGCGGGTTGTTCCGCTGGGTGGCCATTCTCACAGGCTCCAAGAACGCGGTCAAAGGCTGCGGGTTCCTGCTGGGCGCGGCGCTGCTGGCGGTCGTTGGCTTTGTACCTTCCGTGCTGACGATGGCAGCGGTCCTCCTTGCCATACTGATTGGAGTCGTGATCGCCATGCCCTCCGGCCTGCCAGTCGGGCGCAAGGACGCGAAGTTCTCCGAAGTGCTGTCCAAAAACCGCAATATCAACTGGCTCAGCGCCGCACGGCTGTTCCTGTTCGGCGCGCGCGACGTCTGGTTCGTGGTCGGCATCCCGATCTATTTCTATGCGGTGCTGTCGGATGGCAGCACAGAGGGCAATCGCGCCGCGTTTTTCATGATCGGCACGTTCATGGCCGTCTGGACGATTCTGTATGGCCTGGTTCAAGGTTGGGCGCCTCGGATCCTGCGGGCAAGCGCGCGCACCGATATCGAGATGCTGGGCCTTGCCAAACAGTGGGTTGCGTTGTTGATCCCGGTGCCCGCCCTACTGGCCGCTCTGGTCTGGATCAGCGCCGGGCCGTCGCCGCTGCTGACTGCGACCGTCGTCTTGGGTCTTCTGATCTTTGGCGGCATCTTTGCGGTGAACTCTGCGCTGCATTCGTTCCTGATCCTCAGCTTTACGGATGCCAGACGCGTGACGCTCGATGTCGGGTTCTACTACATGTCTAATGCGGCGGGCCGCCTTGTCGGCACGGTCCTGTCCGGGCTGACCTATCAGGTCGGCGGGCTTGCGCTTTGCCTTGGGACCGCTGCGGCAATGATCTGTCTGAGTTGGCTGGGAACAGCCCAGTTGCGGCAAGATGCCCGAAGCGATGTGACCGCCTGAGGAACCGGCACTGAAAGCCGGATCAGCGCAACCCGTTGCGCGCAATGTAAAGCGCCAGATCCAAAATCACCTGCCCCCGTGCCACGACAATCGCCCGTGGCCCGGCTTCGGGATCAAACGGGACCGACAGGTCAAACATGCCGGACCGCTCCCGGCCGCCATCTGCAACACTGACAAAGTACTGCCCCGTGGTCCGGAACTGCCCATCGGCCCGCGCAATCAGGCTCTCGAAGCGCACATCGAGGCGCGCATCCGGAAAGGCCTCGAGCGGCCAGGGTTCGGATGCGACCTTTGCACCGGACAAAGTGCCAAGATGCAGGGCGAGTTCAAGGGCGATCGCCCGTTCCGGGCTGTCGGCCCATTGAACCCCCGAACTGCTGACCAACCGGCCTTCGGCATTTTGTAACGAGATTTCTGTGGCGCTGGCATAGGTGGGCAAGGAGACCTTGCGCACTTCGAGCATTTGAAAGGCAATCCTCTGCGTCTGGGTAGCTTTGGGCGGCGTCACGGGATACAATTCCGGCGGGGTCGTACAGGCGGTCAGGGCGAAGGTCGCGCCGATTAGAATAAACTTCAGAATTCTCATGATCATCGTCCCCGAATAAGTGCGCTTGGGTTCCGCTCAAGCATCCGCACAAGTGACGCGAATGCATCGGCGGCCGCCGATAGGTCGCGCATTGCCGCTTGGGCATCTCGGCTGAGCGCCTCGCCCTTGTTATAGCCCGCAATCGTCTGATTGGCCTGGCTGAGCACCGCTTCCATCCGCGACACCAGTGCGGGCAGATCCTGAGCGGAAATAGCGACATTATCCGCCGCCTGCCGCGCGGAATTGAGCGTTGCATTGATGTTGTCCACCGCTCCACCCTCACGCAGTTCCCTCAGGGTCGCGTTCATCTCGTTCAACGCAGCACTCAGGTCAGCAGGCAATTCGCGCGCGGCATCAGTGCCCACGATGTCATCCATCGAGGCAACAAGCGCTGTGAGCTGCTCGGTAAATTCCTGCAAGGGCAGTGTTTCGGCCTTGGTCGCAATCGCCTGGAACTGCGCCAGCAGGTCAGGCACGCCTTCGACGGATGCCGTCACACCGTCGGCGGCGGCGGCAGCCGCATCCACCGCGTTGACCAGACGTTCGGCCAACCGGTCCTCCACGAGTTGCGCCAACAGCCCTTCGAACCGCAGCAAGGCTGCATTCAAGGTGCCCGCGATCCCCTGTACATCGTCAGAGGCGACAATGCTGCGCACATCGCCGAGCAAGGCGCGCACTGCTTGCGGTGTTTCGCGCACGTCTTCACTGCTCAAAAGCGTCCGCGCACTGTCGAGGAATTGAATGGTACTGTTCAACACATCCTCGATTGGCAGATCGACAATCCTGCCCACAACGTTTTCGATCGTCGCAGTGACGTCCGAAATATCACTTTCGGTCGTCGGTATGATCGGAATGCTTCCATCCCCGGTTTCGATGACGATCCGCGGGGCATTCTCAACCTGAACAAGCTCGATCTTGAGCCCCCCTGCCAGCAGGCTGGCAGATGCCAGACGGGCCCGCAAACCATCGTCGATCCGTTCCGTCAGATAGGCCTGCGCTTCTTCGGGCGTCACATCTTCCGGCAAGCCCAGACGCGAGGGTTGAATGGAGAGTTGTGCATTCAGGCGCACGCGCTCGTCGCCAAACCTGTCCCCGTCGATGACGCCGGAAACGCTTTGGACGCGACCGATCTGCAACCCGCTCAGCTCGACCGGCGCGCCGACGGCGAGGCCCGAGATATTCTCGTCGAAGACGACGCGCATCTCGAACGGATCCGTTTCATCACGGGCAAACAGGCTGTTGCGTGCAGACACCTCGTCACTGAAGACTTCAAACATCGTCCCATCCGTCACCCGGTTGGCACTGGACACGAAGGTGTCAAAGGTCAGCCCACCACTGACCAGAGTCGCAAAGGACGAAAAGTCGATCTGGGCCCCGCTTGGCCCGACCGAAAAGGTAAATCCGGAGGTGTCCCAGAACCGCGTCGACGGAGAGATCAGCCGATCATGCGGCGCATAGATGATGGCATCGGCGATGGCGAAATTGCCCTCCGGCGAAATCTGCGCCTTGCCGATGCGGCCCACTTCGATGCCACGAAAGGTGATCGGACTGTTTTCCGTCAGGCTACCGCCCGCCGAGGTCCGCAGGGCAATCTGCAACCCTTCCTGCCCGAGGCGAAACAGGGGCGCCTCAGTCAATCCGGTGAAACTGCTGGCGGCAGGGCCAATGTCACCATCCCAGGCACCTTCGATGTACACGCCTGTCAGAACGGTATCGAGGCCACTCACGCCGCGCGCGCTGAGCTCAGGGCGCACGATCCAGAAGGTCGCGCCCACATCAACATAGGGTGCGATCGCCTTGTCGAGGCGGATCTCGGCCACGACGCCGGTCAGACCCGGCGAAAACCGGACATCCTCCACCACGCCAACTGCGACGTCGCGGAACCGCAACTCGGTCTCTCGCCTGGCAATACCCGCCCCATTGTCGAACTTGATCTCGATCAGCGGCCCCCGGTCATCATAGGTTTGCCAGGCCACGAAAAGCGCTGCGACCAGCGCAAGAATGGGAATGATCCAGACGACGGACGCGCTCCGCATTCCGGATTTGCGCGCAGGTTCGATCTTGACCGGCTGTGGCGTGTCACTCATCTCTTGGATTTCTTTCCTGCCGGGTTTGGGCGTCCCAGATCATACGACTGTCGAAAGCCTGCGCCGACAGCATAGTAAATATTACAGATAACGCAAAAAACAGGCTTGCGCGGCCAGGATTTACAGCAGCCAGAGTGTTTAACTGGACCAGAGAAGACATGATCGCAACCACAAAGATATCGATCATCGACCAACGCCCGATGTATTCGACGACTTCGTACAAGAGCTGTCGATGATGGCTGGATACACTCGAAGGCCGCATTACCGAAATGGCCAGAAAGGCGATGGCCATGAATTTGGCCAGGGGAATGACGACACTGGCGATCAGAATGATCACCGCGATCCCGACCGCGCCATGGTGGATCAATTCCACCGCACCGCCCACGATGGTGTCTTCCTGAACGCTCAGCAATGTGCGGGTTTGCAGCATCGGGTATGTATTGGCCGGCACGTAACACATCAGCCCCACCAGCCACAGCGCCCAAACGCGCTGCAGGCTTTTCTCGTCTCGCGCGACAATGGTACTGCCACAGCGGTCGCAGATTTGCGTCCCGGCAGGCCAGACCTGCGTGCAGCGGGTGCACGCCACAACGCCAAGATCGCGTGCGCTTATAAAGTTTTGGTTTTGTCCAGAGATTTCCATACCGACCACCTGCACAGGACATTGTCCTGTATAACGATGAGAACAACTAAAACGGCGAACATCCAGAACGCCGGCCCAAAGCTCACGTCTGCCAGATCACTGATCTTGATCAGGGCGACGGCGCATCCCAGCGCAAAAATTTCCGCCATGGACCAGGGCCTGAGCTTTTCCGCGAAGCGAAAGGCGTGCGTCGCCCCCCGTGCCGGCGGATGATCCAGAACAATCGGCACCAGAACATACATCGTGAGCAACACCCGCGCCAACGGCACGAAAATGATCAGCGCGGCCGTCGTCAGCGACAGCGCAATCAGCGGCCCGTCGCTGAAGGCCAGCGCGGCGGCCAGGATCGAAACCGAATTCGTGGCCCCCGCGACCGAAATCGACAGAAACGGGAATACGGTCGCGGCGATGATCAGGATCGTGATGGCCAGCGACACGGCAATGATCTGAAGCCCGGCCTTGCGGCGCGGTGTGATCAGCACGGACCCGCAGCGCGCACAGGTCGCCCGCTCGCCGGTTGCTGGCCGCCGCAGGGTGAATACAGCGTCGCAATGCGTGCACACAATCAATTCGTCGAGGGGAATCGGTGCAGGATTGTTCATCTTGCCACTTAGTCATGTTTTGGACAGACATCCCATGACCAATCCAAGAAACTGCACAATCTCCCCTATTTCAAGCGGCGCTGAACTCCGGATCTGTCCTGTGCACAGGTATCGGTCGGCACAATCAATTTTATCAGCGCCGCCTGCTATGCGTCGCAATTCAAATCAGCCTTTCGGGTGCATCATGATCCGACAATGCATTGCTCCGTCCCGATGGCCTCAAAGTGATCCCGGCAGGCATCGACGAAGGTTTGCACAATCCTTCTGGGGCGGGATTTATCGTAGGCAATGGCAAGCGTCAGCGGCGGCAAAGCGTCGGATATGGGCACTTCGATCACTGCTCCGCCACTGTAGGTGGTGCGTGTCAAGGGCCGCATATTAAGGATGGCGCATCCATGGCCCAGGCTAACAAGGCTGCGCACCATCTCGGTCGAGGTCGCATAAGCGGCAATCGCAGGCTCCCGGCCCAATGCGTCAAAAAGGCCCCGATAGTAGGCAGCCGCAACCGGGCGGTTCAAAACGACAAGCGGTTCCCGCGCAATGTCGGCCATCGTCACCGTGTGTTGCGTGGCGAGCCGGTGCGCCTCGGGCAGCAGACAATAGGGTGGCGCCGAGATCAGAACGTCATAGTCAATCGATGGGCGCGCGCCCTCGCTGACGAAAAGGATCACGTCATAGGTGCCATTCAACAGCCCCTCCTGGGCGCTGTCATTGTCACATTCTTCGATATGCAGGGTGACTTCACCGGCCTCCTGCATGCAGCAGGCGAGGATTTTCGGCAGGAATGCGGGGGCGATCGGCGCATAGTAACCGATCCGTAAGGTGCCGCTCAGAGACTGCTTGAGCTCTGCGCCCTCGGTCAGGATCGATTGGTAGTCCTCCAGCAAACGCGCGCACTTTCGGGCAATCGCCAGCCCGTTCGCTGTCGGCTGTATCCCGCGCGCGCGGTGCCGTGTGACAAGCGTGAGATCACAGGCACTTTCGACCTGATCAATGGCCGCCGAGACCGCGGAGGCTGCAATGTTCAACTCTGCCGCCGCTTTCGCGATGTTGCCGTGCCGCAAGGCGGTCGTGAAATACGTCATGGCCTTAAGGGAAATATGCATCCTTACCTCTGAAATACAGCTTTAGTTGATCTGTAAATACTGTTTTTCATATGAATGAACATCTGCCAATCTGATCTGAACGCACTCCACGTCAGGATTCCCGCATGTCTGAAGCCCCATTGAAAGGCTGGAACCACACGCCAGACGTTCCGCTGCGGGTATCGCCCTTCTTTACCTGGCCGCTGCGGCCGCGGTTAATGTTCGCGTGGCTCTGGCATTCCTGGTTCTTCATCACGGAACGGTTAATCATTGTCGGCATCGCGCTGATCTCGTTCCACTGGTTCCAACCGCCGCTGGAGGAAACACAAACCCTCGCCTTTGGCTGGATTGGCGAGATGTTTCTGCGCAATCTTGTCTTGATGTCGGCGGTCGCCGGGGGCCTGCATCTCTATTTCTATACCTTCACCAAACAGGGACAGAAGCTCAAATACGACCCGCGTCCGCTGATGAAGAACGGCAGGCAGTTCACTTTGGGTGGCCAGATCAGGGACAACATTTTCTGGACGCTGGCCAGCGGAGTGACGATCTGGACCGGGTACGAGGTCTTAATGTTCTGGGCGCTGGCGAATGGCTATGCCCCGATGCTCACATGGGCGGCGCAACCCGTCTGGTTCGTGGCGCTGTTCCTGTTGATCCCTGTATGGGAGAGCTTTTACTTCTACTGGATTCACCGTTTTCTACACATTCCGTTTTTCTACAAACACGTTCATGCGCTGCACCACCGCAACATCAATGTCGGTCCGTGGTCGGGCCTGTCGATGCATCCGGTCGAGCATCTGATCTTTCTCGGCTCGGTCCTGATCCACTTCATCGTGGCCGCCCACCCGGTCCACATCCTGTTTCACCTGCAATACTACGCCCTGACCGCCGCCACGACCCATACCGGGTTCGAAGGGCTGTTGGTCAAGGATCAGAACCGGTTGAAACTGGGCACGTTCCACCACCAGATGCATCACCGCTACTTCGAATGCAATTACGGCTCGCTCGAGTTGCCGTGGGACAAGTGGTTTGGCTCGTTCCACGATGGAACGGCAGCCTCGAATGAAAAGATCAAGGAGCGCCGCAAACGGATGAGCGGGGCCTGAGGCGGCCGCTACGCCTCGCTGACTTGTTGCGACAACACCAGTGGCTCTGGCTTGCGCACGCACAACCGCAACAGGGGTGGCACGGTCAGCAGCGTCAGGAACGCTGACATTGACAGCCCTCCGACCACAACCGCACCCAGCCCGCGATAAAGCTCGGAGCCTTCGCCCGGAAACACGATCAGCGGCAACATCCCCATCACACTTGTCAGCGTGGACATGAAAATGGGTCGGATCCGGTTACGCGTGGCCTCTTCGATGGCCGCAATCGGCTCCATTCCGTCGGTCCGCAAATGGTAGAGCGTCTGGTGCACGATCAGAATCGCATTGTTCACGACAATCCCGATCAGAATAACGAAGCCAAGCAAGGTCAGCATGTCCAACGGTTGCGTCTGGAAGGTGTTCAACAATGCCAAACCACCAACGCCCCCCGCCGCCGCGACGGGCACCGAAATCAGGATCACGAGCGGCAGAACAAAGCTCTCGAACAGGATCGCCATCACAAGGAAGACGATCACGATAGCGACGGCCAGATTGATCTGGATTGCAGCCCATGTCTGGCTGAGCTGGTCGGCCGTGCCAGACACGCTCAGGCGAATATCCTGCGGGATGCCTTGTTGTTCCAGTACCGCGACGACCTCACGCTCAAGCAGCAAAACAGCTTCCTCCAGTGGCAGCGCATCCGACGGACGCACTTCCAGCGTGACCGTGCGCAATCTGTCACGGTGCCGGATTTCCGTTGGGCCTGCGGTCAGCACAACATCAGCCAGAGCCGATACCGGAACGATCTGCCCCCCCGGTGTGACCACGGGATAATTTCCGACATCCTGTGTCCGCACGGCATCGCTGACCGATGGATCGCCCTTGAGCACCAGATCGACGCGTTCGGCGCCCACTGTGACTTCGGCAATGCGCAGCCCGTCATTGAAAGCGTCCACCGTCGACGCCAGTCCGGAACTGTCGAGCCCCGCATCCGCCAATCGCAGGCGATCCGGGATCAGACGGACCTCGGGCGCGCCAAGCTCCAAACCCGGAATGGGGCGAAACTGGTGCCCGTCGGAGCGCGGCAAAAGACCGGACACGATGCCCGCCGCGCGCCCCGCAACGGCCAGAATATCGTCCAGATCCTGGCCCGAAATGTTCAACTCGATCGTACGGCCACCTCCGACGCCACGCCCGAACAGGGACGGCTGCGTCATGAATCCAAACGTGCCCGGTTCGGCAAAAATCGGGCGGCTCAGCACAGGGATCAACTCAGCGGCGCGGCGGCCATCCACCGCCCCGGCCCCGACAAAGGAGTTGCCCGGCGTTGCCACGAAAAAGAAGTTGGCGATGGTCGGTGTACCGTCTTCGGTTTCGGGTGCAGGGGCAGCCTCCCACAAGGGCTCTGCCACCGCTTCGATCCGCTGGGCGATGGTTTGTGTCGTGTCCAGATTATAGCCGGGCGGCGGGATGATCAGGCCAAAGACAAGATTGCGGTTGCCTTCCGGCAGGTATTCCAGCCGCGGCAGGAAAGCATAGCTCGCGATCCCTGCCCCACCCGCAATCAACAGAACCATGAGTATGCCCACCGTCCGAAAACGCACCGTCATGCGCACATAGGCCATGACAAGCGCCCGAAACCCGCCAGCAAGGTGATCAAGGCCCCAGATCCGGATCGGCTTCTGATCGCCGCCCTTCAGCATGCGGCTCGCCAATGCAGGGATCACCGTCACCGCGACCACAAGCGACAACAGGACGGAGACCGAAATCGCCACCGCGATATCGCGAAACAACTGGCCCGCCTCCAGTTGCATGACAAGAATCGGCACAAAAACCAGCACCGTGGTCAGGGCTGACACAAGGATCGCGCCCCAGACCTGACTGGCCCCGTGATAAGCCGCCTCGCGCCGGTTATAGCCCTGCTCGCGCAGTCGAAAGATATTCTCCAGAACGACGATGGCGGCATCGACGATCATGCCAACAGCAAAAGCGATCCCGGCCAGAGAGATCACATTCAGCGTCCGCCCTGTCGCTGCCATCACCACAAAGGTCGCCACGATCGACACCGGGATCGAGAGCGACACCACCAGCGTTGCACGCATGCTCCGCAGGAACAGCATCAGGACGAGGGCAGCCAGAACGCCGCCAATCCAGATATTCTGCGTGACCAGCTTGATCGCGCCGTCGATATAAATCGTCTCGTCGTAAACTTGTTGCAGGTTCAATCCCGCATCGGCAATCGGGCCTGCACTCAATTCCGCTAGCACACCGCGCAATTCTTCCATCACGTTGATGACATTGGCCCCGGACTCGCGCACGACGTTGAAGGCCAGACCCGGCTCGCCTTTGTATCGCAGTCGACTTGTCGGTTCCTTATAGGCAAATCCCACATCCGCCACATCGCTGACACGCACCCGGCCAAGGGCGCCATTGGCCGCACCTGAGCGCAGCACGACATTGCGGATCGCGTCTTCGGTATTGAGGTTCCCTTCGGTCCGCACCACATAGCGACGCTTGCCCTCGTCCACGTCACCCGCCGAGATCGAAATGTTTTCCGTGCGCAGAATCCGGACAACCTCCGGCACCGTCAGACCGTAACGTGACAGGCGGCGCGGATCGACGACCACCTGCAATTCGCGGGTCACGCCGCCAAACACGTTCACCGCCGAGACACCTTCGATCCGCTCGACCCGGTCCTTGATGACATCCTCGACGAAATCGCCATAGGTCGGCATTGCCCGGGTATTGCCCGCCTGTGCCGTCAACAGCACCCAGGCGATCGGACTGTCATCCGATCCCGACGTGTTCAACGCGGGTTCATTCGCCTCTTCCGGGTACCCGCTGACGCGGTCGAGCCGGTTGGACACCAACAACAGCGATTGGCTCATATTAGTTCCAACGCCGAATTCCAGCGTCACCTCGGCCTCGCCAGTGCGGGACCGGGACGTCATGATTTCCAACCCTTCGAGGCCCCGCAGCGCTTCTTCCTGCGGGTTCACGATCTCGCGCTCGACTTCCGAGGGAGCCGCACCGGGCCAACTGGTTTCGATCACGACGATGGGTTTGCGCACATCCGGCGCAAGCTGGATCGGGATGCGCGACAGGGCAATGACCCCGAACAAAACGGCCATCAGAACGGCGGCAACTACCGCGACGGGGCGATCAATGGCGTAGCGGATGACATCCATCAGTTGGTTTCCACAGGATTTGGCGCGATATCCTGACCGGGGCGCAAACGCTCGTTGCCACGCACGACGACCAGTTCACCGGCTTCGAGGCCGCTGAGCACCTCGTATCGGTCACCCAGTGCAACACCAAGGGTCACCGGGCGCGGCTGCGCCTTGTCTTCGGCAGCCACAAAGACAGTCCAGCCGCCACGCGCTTGTACCAAGGCGTCCTTGGGCACCGACAACACCTCGCGCGCCTCACCGACCGGCACAAGCACCGTCAGGGATTGGCCCACTGCCACATTGGTCAATTCCCCAAGGCCGGGGGCCGCAAAACGCACGGCACGCGTCCGTGTCGCCGTGTCTTCCAGCGGCAGGATGGCACGCAGTTCCAGCGTCAACTCGGCGCCGTTTTCCGTGCTGGCCTGCATCATCTGGCCCTGTTCCAGAAAGGACACATAGCGCGCAGGCACACCGGCCGTGACCTCGAACGCAGCCGTGTCGAGCAAACGCACTACGGGTGAACCGGCCTGAATGAAAGCGCCCGGTATCGTGTTCACTTCGATCACGACACCGGAAAACGGTGCTGTGATCAGGCTACGGTCAAGTTGGTAGCGCGTTTCCGACAATTGCGCTTCGCTGCTCTTTTCACGCGCAATGGCCTCGGCCAGTTGCGACTGTGCCTCGAGCACGTCGGATTGCGCATCATCAAAGCGGCCCTCACTATATGCGTTGGACCCGCGCAGGGCGACGATCCTGTCCAACACACGCTGGGTACGATCGACCCGGACCCGGGCCGTGGCGATGCCCGCTTCCGCCTCCGCCATCTGCGCTTCGGATTGCACCACCAGTATTTCGAGAAGATCCCGGTTCAATTCGACCAGCGGATCGCCTTCGGCCACCCGTGTGCCGGCCAGAACGTGGACCGTGTCGACATTGCCCGCGACACGGCTTGCGACCGCGCCGTCGCGTGCTGTCGTCACCTCGGCAAAGACGGGCACGGTTTCTGCCAGTTGCCTCGGCTCGACGGCCTGAACACCGACAGCCGCCGCGCGCCCCTGTGCCTGCGCCGCGAACCCGGAGAGCGAAACCAGTGCAACGACAAGGACGGTTTGAAAAAAGAGAGGGCGCATTCTAAAGCTCCAAATATCATTTACTCAGATAGCTCTGATGCGGGAACGTCAACAGATCATCTGCTGTCACACCGGCCTTTGCGTCTGACGAAGGCAGTCCCTGTGAGCGAAGTCCCGGCCCCCGTGCCGTCATGTGAGCAGTCTGTCTGGCACTTCTGTCACAGGTGCGCCGTTTGCAGAAAGTTTCCAAAACTGGTCGCCGTCCGAACGGCGTTCGATCGCCGCTCCGCGTGACAGTCGCACCCAAAGGCCGACCATTGCAAGGGACTGAAACGCAGAGCTCTGCTTTGGTGACCAGGCATTGCCCTGCTTGCACAAAATTTGAACACAGGGCGCAATCTGGTCGCGTGCACTTATCCTGCACTGTTCCTTCCAGACGAAACACATTCCATGCGATGCCCAACGCGGACCATCAAAAACCGGGTGAGGCTCAGCACATGTTCTTATTTAAAAATATGAACATACCGCCGTGATCCAATGCGTCGCTTCAACCCGTTTCAGGTGATCACATCAGGCTCCGTCCGCCCGATCAGCGCCGCCATGTTGCAAATCTCCTGCGCTGCGCCTCGCACGTCGGCCAAGGCCGCTTGGGTGTCCAGATCCAAAGCGCCGTCGACGCCCGAATACTGTTCGAGATAGAGGCGCAGTGTCGCCCCCTGGGTTCCCGTCCCCGACAGTCGGAAAACGGCACGCCCGCCACCCGCAAAAGCAATCCGCACGCCCTGGTTTTTGCTGATCGACCCGTCCACAGGGTCCAGATAGGAAAACTCGTCGGCCGTCGCGACGGTCACATCGCCAAACGCCTGCCCCGCCAATCCGTCCAGTCTGGCGCGCAATTCGCTCATCAACTGATTGGCCTGATCGGTCGCCACCGCCTCATAGTCATAGCGTGAATAGTAGTCGCGCCCGAACGTCTGCCAGTGTTCCTGCACGATATCTGAAACCGATTGCTTGCGCACAGCCAGGATGTTCAGCCACAAGAGAACAGCCCAAAGACCGTCTTTTTCGCGCACATGGTCAGACCCGGTACCCGCACTTTCCTCGCCACAAATCGTCACTTTGCCCGCATCCAACAGGTTGCCGAAGAACTTCCAGCCTGTCGGCGTCTCATAGCATCCAATGCCGAGTTTGGCCGCCACCCTGTCGCTGGCCGCACTGGTCGGCATCGACCGGGCAATACCGGCCAGACCGTCTCGATAGGCCGGGGCAAGATGGGCATTCGCAGCCAGAACCGCGAGGCTGTCGGAAGGCGTCACATAGGCACCTCGCCCCACGATCATGTTACGATCTCCGTCGCCATCCGACGCCGCACCCATGTCGGGTGCCGCATCCGACATCATCAGATCCATCAAAGGCTTGGCCCAGATCGGATTGGGGTCCGGATGTCCCTTGCCGAAATCTTCCAACGGGACACCGTTGACAACAGTACCGGCCGGAGCACCAAGGGCCCCTTCCAGGATCGCCGTTGCATAGGGTCCTGTCACGGCATGCATCGCATCAAAACGCATCGTGAAACCGCCGGCAAACAGCCCGCGGATCGCGTCAAAATCAAACAGCGCCTCCATCAGCGCCTGATAGCTTTCCACCGGATCGACGACACGCACGTGCATATCGCCGATCTGCACGTTACCTACGGTGCTCAGATCGACATCTGCCGCGTCCACGGTCTTGAACTGCTCGATTGTCTTGGTGGCGTCGAACATTTTCGCAGTCAGCCCTTCGGGGGCCGGACCACCGTTTTCCGCATTGAACTTGACGCCGAAATCTTCGTCGATGCCGCCGGGGTTGTGGCTGGCGGACAGGATAAAGCCGCCGTCGGTCTTGTTCAGGCGGATCAGGTGCGACGCGGCAGGCGTCGACAGTATACCGTCCTGCCCGACGATCACTTGGGACGCGCCATTGCCTGCGGCCATTTTCAGGATCGTCTGAATGGCCGCTTTGTTGAAATACCGGCCATCCCCACCCACGACAAAGGTCTTGCCCGCACCGCCGCCAATCGCATCAAAGGTCGCCTGAATGAAATTCTCAAGATAATGCGGCTCCATGAACACGCGCGTTTTTTTCCGCAATCCGGACGTGCCGGGCATTTGCCCCTCGATCGGGGCGGTCGCGATTGTCTCAATCTTCATGTGAAAGTCCTTTCCGGGGGCTGGCCCGTCCGGCCTGTTTCATCAGGGTCGCAACCCCTGCGAGACGGCCATCTTCGCTCAATTCTTCGACGGACACCGTATATTTACGGCGCCAATTCGGGTGCTCATCAATTGTTCCGGGCAGGTTTTGCGCCTCGACAGAGGACAACACATCATCCAGCTGGACCGCAACCAATCCGGCATTGGATTGCGCCAATCTGCGGTGGATCGCAGCGACGAAATCCTCTTCGTCTTGTAGTTTTCCCACATCCTCAGCCCGCGAGGTGCGCAAATCACTGACAGCGTCGCCGTCAACCCACTCCAGATCTTGCCACCAATCGATATCACGCCCGGTCTCAAACCCTTTGACGGTGGGTGTATCATGGGTCGCGAAACAGGACAAAACCTGTGATTGGCCATCCTCGGGCGCAGGAAACGTGCCGCTGTGGTCTTTTTCGTATTGCAGCACGGAATAGCCGTAAAAGCCGCTGTCGCGCATGGTCTCACGAAATCCGTCCGGCACCAGCCCAAGGTCTTCGCCGATGACGACGCAGTTGTTTCGCTCCGCCTCGATCTTGATCACGGCGAGCAGAGCATCAAAGGATTGCCGGATGTAGCCCCCGGGACTGCCGTCATCCGGCAGCCAGAAGCTGCGGTTCAATCCGAGGACATGATCAATGCGGATGATACCTGCATGTTGCATGGTGCTGGCCAAAATCCGGCGCAACGGCGCGTAGCGCTGCGCCTTGAGCTTGCGCGGCGCAAAAGCCGCCAGGTCCCAGTTTTGGCCACCCGGGCTCAGATGATCGGGCGGCGCACCCAGTGACACGCCCTGTGCAATGGCCGCATGTTCGCACTGCGCCTCCGCCCCGTCCCGACGTGGGCCGACAGCCAGATCCAGATAGAGCCCCAGCGCCATACCCGCATCCAATGCCCGGGTTTGTGCAGATGCAAGCTGCGTCTGCGCAACCCATTGCAACCACGTATAAAAAGCGATGCGTTCCGGGGACGCTACTGCTGTTTGCGCGGGCCATATGCGCCAATCCGGCCCGTGTGTCTCGCTCAGCGCCTCGAACCGGGCGAAATCCGCAAGAGCTGGCCCGCTTGCCGAAAGGAAAGCCTCAAAACCGTGCCGCGCCGTCTCGGACGCATCTGTCGCAAAGACCGCGTGAGCGCGTTCAAGCGCTGCATTGTGGGCCTTCTTATGCTCTGTGTACTGGACTGTGCCGACGGCTTTCACAGGCTCAAGACCAGCCACCCCAAAAGACCCTTTCAGGCCGGGTATCGCATCGAGCGCGATATAGCTCGTGTTCAGAAATCCCCGATGGGACGGAGAATACGGACTGATCGCTGCGGTATTGCTGTGCCCCATATTGTGAATGGGATTGACGCCGACAAAGGACGCCCCTTGCGCCCCCGCGAGGCACGCCATTTGCGCCAGATCCTCATAATCACCAAGACCGGAGTTCCGTTCAGACCGCACACCATAAAGCGCGAAATTCAAACCCCATAACCGATCCGTTTCGGTCACGGACCGGATGAGTGGCAGGCGTACCGGCGCCGCGATGACGGTAACAACCTCGACGCGGCCAGAGGCTTCGGCCGTGAGTTCATAGATGCCGGAGCGCAGCGGCGGCAACGTGATATGATCGCGGCGCTCTCCTTGCGCCGCAATCGTGTCCGTATCGTCCAGCCGCAAATGCCATTCGGCCCCAAGGCCGAAATTCAACGGGGCTTCGACCCCGCTTTCCACGATGATCTCTTCGGGAAACCATCGATCATCAATGCTGTGACGCAAGGCGCCCAGGGCATCACGGATGGCTGCGTCGCTCGATACGTCAATGCCGTTGCCCGCCAAAAGAGCCTTTTGCGTGTCCGGCGTCATGTGACGCTGGTAACCCTGCAAATCGTAGAAGCTGGGAAGGATGCCATTGAGGTCAGCCAGCGCTCTGAGATCCTGATCCACGCTCATTCCTCGGGCTCCTTGGATATGAGAACGAAGGCAGCCACCGTGTTTGCACAGACCGCAACCGCCTCGTATTCGGGTTCCGCGCGGGGCTCCTGCACATGACTTGTCGTATCAATGGCACGCATCCACGTCTGGCCTTCGGGCGGCGTCGGCAGGACAACAGACGTATCTTCGTCTTCACGATTGAACGCGATGAAAACCACGTCCCCATCCGGTTCGAAATCAGGCGCTTCTGCCGAGCACCGCAGCGTCAGGCACAGATTGGCGAGCCCGGGATCACGCCAGGCGACCGCCTCTCCGGCGAAATCCGTCCATGTGACATCGGTATGCCCGTCCGCTTTGCGCGCGGCACCGTGCAAAAACCGGCTTTGCCGCACCGCGATATGATCCTGCCGGAACACGGACAGCACGCGCACAAAGCCCAGCAGATCGGTATCCGCACTGTCCCAGTTCAGCCAGCCAATCTCATTGTCCTGACAATAGGCGTTGTTGTTGCCCGCCTGCGAGTTGGAAAATTCGTCGCCCGCCAGAAGCATCGGCGTGCCTTGTGACAAGAACAGCGTAGCCAGCATGTTGCGCTGGCGCCGCGCCCGCAAGGCGCGAATTTCGGGATCGTCCGTGTCCCCCTCGACCCCGCCATTGTCGCTGAAATTTGAATGATGCCCATCGCGATTGTTCTCGGTGTTGGCCTCGTTGTGACGCTTGGCATAGCGCGTGGTGTCGGCGAGTGTGAACCCGTCATGCGAGGCCAGAAAATTGACCGATGCCCAGCTGCGCCGTCCGCCTTGGTCAAATTTATCCGCCGAGCCCAGCAGCCGCGCCGCAAGTTCCTGCGCACTATGCGAATCGCCCCGCCAGTAGCGGCGCACCGTATCGCGATAGCTGTCGTTCCATTCGGAAAATTCGTGCGGAAACGCGCCCAGCCGGTAGCCGCCGGGGCCGATATCCCAAGGCTCCGCGATCATACGGACTTTTGCCAGCACGGGATCTTGCCGCAGCGCGTCAAAAAAGCCGCCCCGCGGATCAAACCCATGATCTTCGCGCCCAAGTGTGGTCGCCAGATCAAAGCGGAACCCGTCGACCCCCATGCATTCGACCCAAAACCGCAAACTGTCGAGCACCATGCGCAATACATAAGGATGCGACACGTTCAGTGTGTTCCCGCAGCCTGTATCGTTCACATAGTAGCGCGGCTGGCCCGCCGTCAGGCGGTAGTAAGACGCATTGTCGAGCCCGCGAAAGCTGAGCGTCGGGCCACGCTGATCGCCTTCGGCCGTGTGGTTGTAAACCACATCCAGGATCACTTCGATCCCTGCCGCGTGGAACCGCGCCACCATCTGACGAAAACCCTTCAGGCCATCCGGCCCGAAATAACGGGGCTCGGGCGCGAAAAAACCGATGGAGTTATAGCCCCAATAGTTGCGCAGACCCCGCTGCACCAAAAACTTGTCGTCCACAAAGGCGTGCACCGGCAACAGCTCGACCGCCTGCACGCCCATGGACGTCAGATGCGCCAGCATCGCGTCACTGGCCAGTCCTTCATAGGTGCCGCGCACCGCCTCGGGTACATCCGGGTTGGCTTGGGTCAGACCCTTTGGATGGGCCTCGTAAATCAGGTCCATGTCCGAGCAGTTATGACGGCCCGCCGACATCCCCTCGAACAGGGCCGGATCGGAAACGACTGATTTCGGGACAAAGGGGGCTGAATCGCGCGGATCAAAGGACAGATCCTGCGCAGAGGAGCCTTCATCATAACCCAGCGTCGCTGGATGGGTCACCCAATCGCCGTGCAGTTCACGGGCATAGGGATCCAACAGCAGTTTGTTCGGGTTGAACCGGTGGCCATGCTCCGGCGCGTATTGCCCATGCGCCCGGTATCCGTAAAGCGTGCCAACAGGCAAACCCGGCAAATAACCGTGCCAGATCGGTCCGCTGCGTTCGGGCAGCGCAATACGCGCCACCTCGCGCTTGCCGTCAGGCGAGAAGAGGCAAAGCTCAATCTTGTCGGCATTTTCCGAAAAGACAGCGAAATTGACGCCTGCGCCGTCGTGATGCGCACCAAGGGTGGCGGCACTGCCGCTGGTTACCTTTTGGGGGGTCATGTCGCTCGCCTAGTGCTCTGAAATGGATTGATAAACGTTGAGATAGGCCGTCGCAGACAGGTCCCAGCCCACGGGGTGGCGCATCGCCCGGCGCATCATCGCGGCCCAGACCTTGGGTTGTCGGTACAGTGCACATGTCCTTGCGATCGCATGGCCAAACATCGTTGCATTCACGGGTGCGAACTGCACGCCCGTGGCACATTCGGCCAACAGTGCCGCCTCGTTGGCGTCAATCACCGTATCGGCCAGCCCGCCCGTGCGGGCCACAACCGGCAACGTGCCATAGCGCAGACCATAAAGCTGGGTCAGCCCGCAAGGTTCGAACCGCGAGGGGATCAGGATGGCGTCACTGCCCCCCTGCATCAGATGCGACATCTCTTCATCATAGCCAATGATCGTGCCAACCGATCCCGCATAGTCGCGCGACGCGGCCACAAAGGCACGCTCCAGATCCGGCTCACCCGTGCCCAGCACCGCGAGTGTTGCACCCTGCTCGACGATCAGCGGCAAACAGTCCAACAACATGTCCAGACCCTTTTGCGCGGTCAGCCGACTGATCAGGCAAAACAAGGGGCCGTCACCGGGCGTCAGCCCAAAGCGGGCTTCAACCTCGGCCCGGTTGCGCGCCTTGCCCTTCAGACTGCGCGCACTGTAGGTCGCGACAAGGGCCTCATCCGCCTCCGGCGACCACACGTCCAGATCGATTCCGTTCAAAATACCGGACAAGTCACTCTGACGGGCCCGCAACAATCCATCCAGCCCCATACCAAACTCCGGCGTCAGCAATTCTGCTGCATAGGTGGGGCTGACCGTCGTGATCTTGTCCGACAGGGCAATGCCTGCCTTCAAAAAACTGATCTTGCCGAAATATTCGATGCCGTCGGGCGTAAACAAATCGGTGTCCAGACCGAGAGCCGTCAATCGGGTGGCGTCGCACAGACCTTGAAAGGCGATGTTGTGGATCGTCATGACAACCTGCGGCGCGGGTTCCCCGCTCTGGCGCAGGTAAACGGGCAAGAGCCCCGCCTGCCAGTCATGGCAATTCACGACGTCGGGCCGCCAGTCGCCCAGCCCCTTCAGTGCGATCTGCGCACCCGCAAAGGACAACCCGGCAAAGCGCATATCGTTGTCGGGCCAGTCCAGAGCGTTCGGGCCAAGATATATGTTGCCCGGCCGATCAAAGAGGTGCGCTGCCTCAAGCAGCAGCAGGTCGAGGCCCTTGGCCCGTACCGCCACGATCCGTGCCGGACCGCCAAAGAGGTCGTCAAAATCCATGACGCTCTGCCCTGTTGCCACCAGCGATGCCAGGGCGGGATAGGCCGGGATCAGCACCTTGACGCTGGCACCTTGGGCCGCCAGCGCCTTGGGCACCGCCCCGATCACATCCGCCAATCCCCCCGTCTTGATAAACGGGGCGCATTCCGAGGCGACAAAGAGAACGTTCATGTCAGCTTTCCAATTTGTCGATCATGCTTTGGGTGATCAGGCAGATGCCATTGTCCGTCCGGCGGAACCGCTTGGCGTCGGCCTCCGCATCCTGGCCAACAACCAGACCTTCGGGAATGATAACGCCGCGATCAATCACCACGTTTTTCAACTGTGCCTTCCGGTTGATCTCGGCATAAGGCATCGCCACGACACCTTCGAGCTGGGAATAGGAGTGCGTGCGCACGCCGGTGAACAGGAAACACCGATCCAGCGACGAGCCCGAGATGATACAGCCGCCCGACACCATGGACGACACCGCATGGCCGCGCCGTCCTTCCTCGTTGTGGATGAATTTGGCAGGGGCCGTCAGTTCCGAATAGGTCCAGATGGGCCAGGTCGTGTCGTAAAGATCAAGTTCGGGCTTGAAATCCGTCAGATCCACATTGGCCTGCCAGAACGCATCCACCGTCCCTACATCGCGCCAATAAGGTTTTTCCTCAAGTCCGCCGCGCACGCAAGACCGGCTGAACGGGTGCGCCATGGCTTTGCCGTTCTTGACAATGCCCGGAATGATGTCGCCGCCAAAATCATGCTTGGAATTCGGGTTTTCGGCATCGGCGAGCAGCAAGTCACACAGGTATTCTGTCTCGAAGACATAAATACCCATGCTGGCCAGCGCCTGATCGGGATGTCCGGGCATGGCCGGCGGGTCGGCAGGTTTTTCGATGAAATCGAGGATGCGATCGGCCTCGTCGACCTTCATCACGCCAAAGCCGCGCGCCTCCATGCGGGGCACTTCGATGCAGCCGACGGTGACGTCCGCGCCGCTTTCGACGTGCTGTTTGACCATCAGCGAATAGTCCTGCTTGTAGATATGGTCGCCCGCCAGAATGATGATGTATTTGGGGCCATAGCCACGAATGATGTCGATGTTCTGGGTGACCGCGTCGGCGGTGCCCTTGTACCAGTTTTCATTGTCGAGTTGCTGGGACGCGGGCAGAATATCGAGGGATTCGTTGCGCTCGGCCCGGAAAAAGCTCCAGCCGCGCTGCAAGTGACGGATCAGCGAGTGTGCCTTGTACTGGGTGGCCACGCCGATGCGCCGAATGCCGGAATTCACCGCGTTTGACAGGGCAAAGTCGATGATCCGGCTCTTGCCACCGAAATACATGGCCGGTTTTGCCCGCCTGTCGGTGAGTTCGTACAATCGACTGCCACGCCCCCCTGCCAGCACAAACGCCATAGTTTGCTGCGCAAGCCGTTGTGATTCATTGTCCACTGGTTGTCCTCCCTCTTCGTCGTTCAAGTCTTCAGGTCAGTGACCTTCTTCCAATTCAAAAAACAGCGTCGAAAGCGGCGGAATCGTCAACGAGACCGAATGTGGCCGACCCGACGCCGCGACCTGATCACTTTCCGCAAAGCCGTAATTTCCACGATCGCCGCCGCCATAGCAGCCTGCATCGGTGTTCAGCTTTTCGATCCAACGACCCGCCTTGGGCACGCCTATGCGCCGCCCCGTGCGTTCGACCGGGGTGAAATTACTCACAACCAATACCGGAGGCGTGCCATCTGTTCCGTGACGGACCCATGCCAGGATGGACTCGTCCGCCGCACCCTCTTCGACCCATTCGAACCCTTCGGCCTTGCAATCCAACTGGTGCAGTGCGGGCGTGGCGGCAAACAAACCGTTCAAATCGCGCACAAGATTCTGAATGCCCCGATGCAACGGATGATCCAGCAAATGCCAGTCCAGACTGCTGTCGTGGTTCCACTCCACCCCTTGGGCAAACTCGCATCCCATGAAAAGCAGCTTCTTGCCCGGATGGCCCCACATAAACCCGTAATAGGCGCGCAGATTGGCGAATTTGTCGTCCCCCTGCCCCGGCATCTTGTCGATCATCGACCCTTTGCCGTGCACCACTTCGTCATGGCTGATCGGCAGCACGAAATTTTCGGAAAACGCGTAATGCAACCCGAAGGTCATCTTGTGGTGGTGGTATTTGCGGTTGATCGGGTCCTCGGACATATAGGACAGCGTGTCGTTCATCCAGCCCATGTTCCACTTGAACCCAAAGCCGAGCCCGCTGTGATCCACCGGCGCGCTGACGCCGGGAAAGGCCGTGGATTCCTCAGCGATCGTCATGATGCCGGGCGCATCGCCATAGACCACAGTGTTTGTGCGTTGCAAAAACGCAATCGCCTCAAGGTTTTCGCGGCCACCGTCCTTGTTCGGGACCCACTCGCCCTCCTTGCGCGAATAATCGCGGTAGAGCATCGAAGCGACGGCATCCACGCGCAGCCCGTCGATGTGATGTTCGCGCATCCAATAGAGCGCGTTTGCCACAAGGTAGTTGGACACTTCTCTGCGCCCGTAATTGTAGACAAGCGTGTTCCAGTCGGGGTGAAACCCTTCTTTGCGGTCCGCGTGCTCATAGAGCGGTGTGCCGTCAAACTGGCCCAACCCGTGAATGTCTTCGGGGAAGTGCCCCGGCACCCAGTCAAGGATCAGACCGATCTCGGCCGCATGGCACGCCTCCACAAAGGCGCGGAACTCTTCGAGGGTACCGTGGCGGATGGTCGGAGCATAAAGGCCGATGGGCTGATACCCCCACGAGCCGTCAAAGGGAAACTCCGAAACGGGCATAAGCTCAAGATGGGTGAACCCCATGTCCTTGGCATAGGCCACCAACTGTTCAGCATGTTCAAGATAGGAAAGAGGGCGGTTGCCATCTTCGGGCACACGCCGCCACGACCCCAGATGCACCTCGTAGACCGAAATCGGCTGATCGATCCGGTGCAGCGCTTCGCGCTTTGTCATCCACTTTTTGTCGGACCATTTGTGGCCATCAAGCTTGCGCACGATCGACGCCGTCTTGGGCGGATGTTCCGCCCCGAACCCGAATGGGTCGGCCTTTTGCGGCAGCAGATTGCCCTGACCATCCAGCAACTCGTATTTATAGGCTTCGCCGTCACCAAGGCCCGGCATGAAGATTTCCCATACACCGGTCTGACCGCGCTGCCGCATCGGGTTGCGCCGCCCGTCCCAGGCGTTGAAATCGCCGATAACGGACACGCGGCTGGCATTGGGGGCCCAGACCGCGAAATGCGTGCCTTCGACAGCGTCATGGGTCATCACATGCGCGCCGAGCACTTTCCAGAGGTCCAGGTGCGCGCCTTCCGCAATCAGATGCTCATCCAGTTCGCCAAGGACCGGGCCAAAGCGATACGGATCATCCTGCTCCCAGACATGGGGGCCCTTGGTGATCCGCAACCTATAGGCAAAGGGGTTCTTGCGCCGCGCGGCCGTGCCGACAAAGACCGAAGGCGTATCAGGCAAAGCGGTCAGCGACAGAACCTTGCGACCTGTCTTGCGGTCCAGAACGTCGATGGAGTCTGCCTCCGGGTGAAACACCCGCACGGTAACCTTGGCATCAACCGGATGCATGCCAAGGATGGAAAACGGATCAGAATGCGTGCCTGCCGCGATCCTCGTTGCGTCTTCAAGATCGATCACGTCACTGTATCCTTCACTTCAATTCACGGTCTTAGATAACGGATTTTGCATGCCAAATGTCATCCGCATATCCTCGGATCGTCCGATCGGACGAGAACCAGCCCATGCGGGCCGTGTTCGCTGCGGCCATCCGCGTCCACCGCGCCTTGTCCTGATAAACTCCGTCTACTTCACGTTGCTTGTCAAAGTAGCTGTCAAAATCGGAACTGACGAGGAAATAGTCATGCTCCCACAAATTGTGCAGAATGTCCGAATAGCGATAGCGGTCCCCGCCTGAAAACACGCCTTGGGCAATCTGGCCCAAAACGCGGCTGAGCCGCGGGTTCGCTTCGATGGCGCGACGGGCATGACCATGCTCGTCCCGCTTTGCCTGCGCCTCTGCCGCGGTCAGACCAAAGAGGAAGAAGTTGTCCGCGCCGACATGTTCAAGAATTTCAACATTGGCCCCGTCCAGTGTGCCGATGGTCGGGCTGCCGTTCAGCGACAGTTTCATGTTGCCGGTGCCGGATGCTTCCTTGCCGGCCGTCGAAATCTGTTCCGACAGGTCAGACGCGGGGATCAGGATTTCGGCCATCGAGACGTTGTAGTTCTCAGGGTAGACGACCTGCAAATAATCGCGGGTCACCGGGTCAGTGTTGATCGTGGCAGCCACATCGTTGATCAGATGAATGATCGACTTGGCCAATGCATAGCCGGGGGCAGCTTTGCCGCCAAAGACCTTGACGCGCGGTGTCCAGTTGCCGTTCGGATTGTCACGGATTTCGTTCCAGAGCGCGATGGTCTCCAGAATGTTCATGTGTTGGCGTTTGTATTCGTGGATGCGCTTGATCTGAATGTCGAACATGGCCGACGGATCCAGCGTGATGCCGTCGCGCTTTTTCAGCCAAGCCGCCATCCGGTCCTTGTTTGTCACTTTCGCCGCGTCAAAGGCCTGCTGGAAGGATGCGTCATCCAGATAGGCTTCCAGATCTTTCAGTTTTTCAAGATCGTTTTCCCAGCCTGTGCCGATTGTTTCGTTGATCAGGTTGCGCAGCGCCGGATTACACGAATGCAACCAGCGGCGCGGCGTGATGCCGTTGGTCTGGTTCAGAATACGCTTGGGATAGGCTTGGTGCAGGTCGGCGAACACGGTTTGCTTGACCAGTTCGGAATGCAGCGCAGACACGCCGTTCACGCTATGGGCCATGACGAAAGACAATTCGCCCATGTTGACATTGCCATGATCGATGATCCGCACATGGCTGCCTGTTTCGGCGATGTGGTAATCCTGAATCATCTCTATGATGCGGTGATGCCGCGGCAGAATGCGCGCAAACAGGTCTTCGGGCCACCGCTCCAGCGCTTCGGGCAGCAGCGTGTGATTGGTATAACCAAGACAAGCGCGCGCCATTTGGATGGCTTTGGTCATGTCAATGCCATGCTCGTCCACCAGAATGCGCACCAGCTCCGGGCCCGCAATGGCCGGGTGCGTGTCGTTGAGCTGAATGGCCACGTGGTCGTCCAGTTCAGTCAGGTCATAGCCTTCGGCGATGAACCGGCGCAGCAGGTCCTTGATCGAGGCGGAGGTAAAGAAATACTCCTGCTTCAGCCGCAATTCCTTGCCCACATCGGTGGTGTCATCGGGATAGAGGACGCGCGAAATGGTCCGGGCGAGGCGCTCGGGCGCATTGGCCCCGACATAATCGCCCCGGTTAAAGCTTTCGAGATCAAAGAGCTTGATGGGTTTGGCAGCCCAGAGCCGCAAGGTATTGGCCCACTGCCCCTTCCAGCCCACAACAGGCGTATCATAGGCCGAGGCCAGCACGGTCTCCGCGGGATGCCAGACCGCCTTGCCATCGGATTCACTGACATAGCCGCCAAAGTGCACCTCATACGAGGCTTCGGGCCGCTCGAATTCCCAAACATGGCGCTGCGCCAGCCATCCTTCGGCCGTCTCAATCTGCTGACCGTCCTGAAAATGCTGCTCGAAAAGCCCGTGCTCATAGCGAATGCCGTAGCCATAGGCCGGGATCGCGAGAGTCGACAGGCTGTCCATGAAACAGGCCGCCAGACGGCCCAGACCACCATTGCCCAAGGCCGCATCGGGTTCATCCGCGACAACGGTCTCATAGTCCTGTCCAAGGTCCGCCATGGCCGCACGAGCCACGTCTTCGACGCCCAGGTTGATCGTGACATCCTCGATCAGGCGACCGATCAGAAATTCCATCGACAGGTAATAGACCCGTTTGTGCTTGCCCTCATATGTCTTGCGGGTCGAGGCGAACCACGGCTCGACCACCCGATCGCGCAACGCCAGCGACAGCGACATGCGCCAGTCATAGACGCTCGCGTGCTCGGGATCCTTGCCAATTGAAAGCTTGAGATGTTTCGAGATGTCGTCACGCAGAACGTCTGCGGTGAGGAGGGTTTGGTTCTGGTCCAGCATGTCGCTCTCTTTCCGGCTCGTCGGTTTGATCCCGCGTCATATACACCGCATCTGCGCCAGTCTACAGTGCGCGCGGCCCTCTCCTATGCAAATCCGCGTCAAATTGTTAGCGCTAAAATAGACTCAGATCCCGACCGTGACCAGAAAGCAGCTATGCAGGCGCGGCACGGCCCAAAAACGATGCAAAATTAGGCACTACCAAAGTGAAACGGCTTGCCGTTGCCCTGTGGTGCCGCATGGCCTGCCCGTCAGCTTTAAAAAAAAGGCGTTTTGGGACAGCACGCAAACGCTGACCCGGACGACTATTTGCCGCAATATTGGGCTGTGGGTGTAACCGAGGCGACGGTGACAGTCGTCCCGACCGGAATCACGAACTCGCTTTCGCCCACCTGCACGAAACCAGCCTCTCCCGAAAAATCGATCGGGGCTGGCGCCCAGTCAAACGTGTATCCAAGCGACGTCCAGGGATATTCCACCGGCTGCGCAGTCCCGAAGGCTGAATAGTATTGCTGATAGAAAAAATCGCGATGCGCCTCACAGGTCCCGTCATAGCTGTCGCACGCCTTGGGCGCACCGACGGTGCAGGTCGTGGTATCGGTTGCCGAATCTCCGCACGGCCGGAAGATGGCAGCCCCCGCGGTTGCGGCGTCAATGTCAAAAGTCACGAAATGACTGTTGGTGGATCCCGGCGGCAGGCCCAACCGCTGCTCAATCCGGAGGTTCAACGCAGCTTCGCTGCTCGCGATGGTTTGGGCATATCCGGTACAGAACTCCTGAAGCTTGGGCGACACCGTCACCCAGACATCTTTTTCAAGTGGCACCGCTGTCCCGGCTGGATACTTTGGCAGGTCGCTGCTCCGGATCCACGTGGCGACCTGATAGGTTCCCGATGTCGGCAGCTTCTCCAGCGTGTCGACAACCTCAAACGGATGCGCCACGGCCATGTCCTGCACTGCCGTGATATAGCGATCATACCGGGTCTTGTACCGCATGGCCTCATCGAACTGCGGCACGCAGAGCGCCCCGCCCTCGGGCAGGTTGTAAATGCCAGAGATGTATTCGAATTGCGGGTCCGAGGTCCGCATGTTGGTCGCCAGCAATATCGCAAAGCGGAACGAACTGTCACCAAACCAGACATCCGAGATTTGCGACAAACGGGTATCGGCTTCGATCTTGGGGGTCGCAAGGCAGGCGGGGTTTGCCTGGGCCAATGCGGGCAGGCATGAAAAGAGGCCGAAAATGAAATATCGCATTGGGTCCTCACAGAAATAAACAATCAAAATTACCCGCAAAAGTTGCGGACTTTGCACAGTTCGGTCAAGCGTTTCTCCACAAAGCGCAAGCAAATGCCGGTTTCTGCGATAATCGGACGCATTGAGGATATTGACGTCGCAATCAAACATCGCTTCGGTCGGGCATTGATGGAAAAAGAAGGTCGGAGGTCTGATTCATGAACTACTCTGGCTTCAAGGTTATCAAAGAGGCGCTGACAGGTCACAAAGGGTGGAAGCCCGCCTGGCGCGATCCCGAACCCAAGCCGTATTATGACATCGTCGTCATTGGCGGTGGCGGGCACGGGCTGGCCACCGCCCACTACCTCGCCAAGGTCTTCGGTCGGCGCAACGTTGCGGTGATCGAAAAGGGCTGGATCGGCGGCGGCAATGTGGGCCGGAACACAACCATCATCCGCTCGAACTATCTGCTGGACGGAAATGAACCGTTCTATGAATTTTCCCTGAAGCTATGGGAAGGGCTGGAGCAGGACCTCAATTACAACGCCATGGTCAGCCAGCGCGGGATCATCAACCTGATCCACTCGGACGCCCAGCGCGACGCCTTCGTCCGGCGCGGCAACGCGATGATCCTGAACGGGGCCGATGCCGAATTGCTGTCCGAAGCAGCGGTGCGCGCCGAATATCCCTATCTCAATTTCGACGATGCCCGCTTTCCCATCAAGGGCGGGCTGGCCCAGCGGCGCGGCGGCACCGTGCGCCATGATGCGGTCGCCTGGGGCTTTGCGCGCAGCGCTGACAGCAACGGCGTCGACATCATCCAGAACTGCGAAGTCACCGGCTTTCACACCCGAAAGGGTAAATGCCTCGGGGTCGAGACGACACGCGGCTTCATCGGCGCAGGCAAGGTCGGCTGCGCGGTCGCAGGAAATTCCGGCAAGGTCATGGCGATGGCCGACATGCGTTTGCCGATTGAGTCACATGTCTTGCAAGCCTTCGTTTCCGAAGGACTGAAACCGGTGCTGCCCGGTGTGATCACCTTTGGCGCAGGGCACTTCTACGTCAGCCAGTCCGACAAGGGCGGGCTGGTCTTTGGCGGCGACATCGACGGCTACAATTCCTACGCCCAGCGCGGCAACCTTCCCGTGGTTGAAGACGTCTGCGAAGGCGGTATGGCCATCATGCCGATGATCGGGCGCGCCCGGCTGCTCAGGATGTGGGGCGGCATCATGGACATGTCGATGGACGGTTCGCCCATCATAGACCAGACCGACATTTCCGGCCTCTTCTTCAACGGCGGCTGGTGCTATGGAGGGTTCAAGGCCACCCCCGCCTCGGGCTATTGCTTTGCCCATCTGCTGGCCACGGGAACGCCGCATCCAGTAGCTACAGCCTACCGCTTCGACCGGTTCAAGACCGGGCACATGATCGATGAGAAAGGGGTGGGTGCGCAGCCCAACCTGCATTGAGAGCATGACACATATGGAAAGCCACAGCCAACCGCCCTGCCGGTCCGAGGACATCCGATGATCATCAACCACCCGCTGCTTGGCCCCCGCGACAGCGCCGAATTCGTGTATCTGGGCGACGCAAACCTGATGGAGCGACCGAATTGGCAATCCGATACGGCCCCGCAGGACTTCTACGACTATGCTTATCTGAGGGCCAATCCGGCAGGCACACATCGCGAGCTTTGGTTCCACGAGGGCGGCGACCGGTCGTGGCTGGTGGTGACCCGCAACACGGTCACCCACGAGATCAGCAAGGTGGAACTGGCCCGCGACGTGGCCCGCGCGAAAGGGCGCTCGAAATGACCCAGGAAAACCGCCTGACCGGCGGCCAGATTGACCGCACGACCCGCCTGCGGTTTCAATTCGACGGCAAGAGCTATGACGGCCATCCGGGCGACACGCTCGCCTCTGCGCTGCTGGCCAACAACGTGCGCCTGATGGGCCGGTCCTTCAAATATCACCGCCCGCGCGGCCCACTGACCGCAGGATCCGAAGAGCCCAACGCCATTGTCGCATTGCGCAGCGGCGACAGGCAGGAGCCCAACACGCGTGCCACCACGGCTGAACTTTATGACGGGCTTGTCGCAAGATCGCAAAACCGCTGGCCCAGACTCGCATTTGATATGATGGCGATCAATGACGGGTTGTCCGACTTTCTGACGGCAGGGTTTTACTACAAGACCTTCATGTGGCCAGCAGCCTTTTGGGAACGTCTTTACGAGCCGCTCATTCGCAAGGCCGCAGGGCTCGGATCGCTATCGATGCAAGACGACCCGGACGTCTATGACAAAGGGTTCCTGCACTGCGAGCTGCTGATCATCGGCGCAGGACCATCGGGTCTGATGGCCGCGCTCACCGCCGGACGCGCAGGCAAGCGGGTCATTCTGGCGGACGAGGATTTTCGCATGGGCGGGCGATTGAATGCCGAAACCTTTGAAATCGGCGATGAGACAGGGGCAGCATGGGCCGAGGCAACCGTCGCCGAACTGGCAAGCCTGCCCAATGTTCGCCTGATGCCCCGCACGACGGTTATCGGCGCCTTCGATCATGGCATTTTCGGCGCGGTCGAGCGGGTCAGCGATCACCTCGCGGTGCCCGCTCCCGGTAAACCCCGCCAGATTCTGTGGCGCATCTATGCCAAGCAGTCCGTACTTTGCGCGGGTGCCACCGAACGGCCCATCGCCTTTGACAACAATGACCGCCCCGGCATTATGCTGGCCTCGGCGCTGCGCGCCTACGTAAACCGCTATGCCGCGACGCCCGCGCGCCGTGTTGCGATCTTTACCAGCACCGATGACGGGCACCGCACCGCCTGCGATTTGCAAGCCAAGGGCGTCACGATCGCCGCCGTGATCGATACCCGGACCGATCTGGCCTTCAATCACGATTATCGCGTGATCCGCGGCGGGCAGGTGATCGACACCCAGGGGCGGCTTGGTCTCACCTTCATCACCGTGCGTCTGCCCAATGGCGAAACTCAAGTGGTCGAATGCGGCGCACTTGGGGTCTCCGGGGGCTGGAACCCGAATGTGCACCTGACCTGCCACCAGCGCGAGCGGCCTGTCTGGGACGATACTCTCGCGGCTTTTGTGCCGGGGGAAACGCTGCCCGTGGGCATGACCGTCGCAGGCGCAGCCAACGGCGCCTTCTCGACCCATGGCGCGCTCGCCGCCGGCCAGGAGGCCGCGATAACCGCGCTGCAAATATCCGACCCTCAACCCGCCTTGCCGTGGGCCGAAGACGCGCCCGTCACACAGACGCCATTCTGGTATGTCGAAGGCTGTTCCAGAGCGTGGCTCGACCAGCAAAACGACGTCACCGTCAAGGACGTAAAACTGTCGCACCAGGAAGGCTTCCGCTCGGTCGAACACCTCAAGCGCTACACCACCCTCGGCATGGCCACAGATCAGGGCAAGACGTCGAACATGGGCGGGCTCGCGATCATGGCCGAACTGGCGGGCAAGGCGATCCCCGAGGTTGGCACAACCATGTATCGCCCCCCCTACACGCCCACATCGATTGGGGTGCTGGCCGGGCGAATGCGCGGCAAGGCGTTCCATCCGACCCGCCTGACGCCCTCGCACCAGTGGGCCAAGGAACGCGGCGCGGTCTTTGTCGAGGTCGGCAACAGGCTGCGCGCCCAATGGTTCCCGATCAAGGGCGAAACCCACTGGCGCCAATCGGTTGACCGCGAAGTCCTGGCCACCCGCAGGTCGGTCGGCGTGTGCGACTGCACAACCTTGGGCAAGATCGACGTACAGGGCACCGATGCCGCGACTTTCCTCAATTTCGTCTATTGCAACGGTTTTGCGAAACTGGCGGTGGGCAAGACCCGTTATGGGCTAATGCTGCGCGAAGACGGGATGGCGATGGATGACGGCACCGCCGCCCGGTTGGCCGACGATCACTTCGTGGTCACCACGACGACCGCCAATGCGGTAAAGGTCTATCAGCATATGGAATTCGTGCGCCAATGCCTGGTGCCAGACATGGATGTGCAGTTGATCTCGACGACCGAGGCTTGGGCACAATACGCCGTCGCAGGGCCGAACTCCCGCAAGCTGCTGCAAAAAATTGTGGACCCGGAATTCGACATTTCGAATGACGCGTTTCCCTTTATGGCTTGCGCCAATATCACGGTCTGCGGTGGCTTGCGCGCAAGGCTTTTCCGGATTTCCTTCTCGGGCGAACTGGCCTTCGAGGTCGCTGTGCCGACACGCTATGGCGACGCACTGATGCGCCGGTTGATGCGCGACGGCAAGGAATTTGACGTCACACCATACGGCACCGAAGCCCTGGGCGTGATGCGTATTGAAAAAGGCCATGCGGCGGGTAACGAGTTAAACGGAACCACGACCGCCCTGACCCTTGGGATGGAGCGCATGGTCTCCAAGGCCAAGGACAGCATCGGCAGCACCCTGTCGGAACGCCCCGGCTTGAATGAAAGTGACGGGCTGAGGGCCGTGGGGATCAAACCCACCGATCCGGCGCAAAAGATCACTGCGGGCGGCCACCTGATGAACGCCACCGGCCCTGTGGATGCGGCCCATGATCAGGGCTACGTCACGTCCGCAGCCCATTCGCCCACCCTGGGCTCCATGATCGGGCTGGCCTTTCTCAAGGCAGGCAACACACGGCATGGCGAAAAGATGCGGCTTGTCTCTCCGCTCACGGATCTGAGCGTCGAGGTGGAAATCACCTCCCCGCATTTCATTGACCCAGAAGGAGAGCGTCTTCGTGCATGATCTTCAGCCCTTCAACGCCCTGGCCGGTCGTGTGCCGCTGCGCGCTGACATCGGAACCGTCACCCTGCACGAGACGCCGAATGTGGCTCTGGCCTCCGTTGCCGCGCGACTTGGACAGGAAACCGCCTGCAACACGGCGCTGAGAGATCTGCTTGGCACCGACCTGCCCGGCCCGGGCAAAGCCGCTTTGGGGGATAGCTTCGATGCCCTCTGGACCGGCCCCGACCAGTGGATGATCTGCGCACCTTATGCCACCCACGAGGATCTGGCGGATATCGTGAAAACCCGGCTTGGCCCAAGCGCGTCGGTCACCGAGCAATCAGACGCCTGGGTGTGCCTTGACCTGATCGGCCCCGGCGTCAATGCGGTGATGGAGCGGCTGTGCAATCTGGATATTCACATGATGGAAATGGGCGACGCGACCCGCACAACCATCGATCACCTCGGCTGTCTGGTGGTTCGACGCACACCGATGAACGGGTTTCGGATCCTCGGGCCAAGGTCGTCTGCCGAATGCTTGTTTCATGCGATAAGAACCGCGATGCGCTCAGCGCTGTGACACTGGGCGACAGGCGATTTCGCCTCAGGCACAAATTCATCCCGGTCGACCCGTGTTTACCATCAGGAAATCTTTGCGCTACTGTACCGGGTGGCCCGTGCGCGGGTTGCCTTCACAGAATGACAGGGATCGCCTCGGATCATGACCCCCAAACTTACCCAAGACCCACATGCCCCCGGTGACGTCGAGCGCGAGAAAGTGCTGGAACTGGCTATCGGGCGCGAAGTCCGCGCGTTTCGCCGCCAGCAGGGCCTGACCGTGGCGGAGCTTGCCACTGTCACCGGGCTTTCCATCGGGATGCTGTCAAAGATCGAAAACGGCAACACCTCTCCCTCGCTCACCACTTTGCAAACGCTGGCCAACGCACTGTCCGTGCCGCTCACCAGTTTTTTTCACCGCTTCGAGGAAAACCGCGAAGCCGTGCACACCAAATCCGGTGCAGGCGTCGAGATCGAACGCGCAGGCACCCGCGCCAACCACCAATACAATCTGCTGGGCCATATCGGGGCCAATACATCCGGCGTGATCGTAGAGCCATACCTGATTACCCTGACCGCGCAATCTGACGTCTTTCCGACCTTCCAGCATGGCGGGATCGAGACGATCTATATGCTGCAAGGGGTCGTCGATTACCGGTACGGCGACAGATCCTTCCGGTTGGAGCCCGGCGACACGCTGTTCTTTGATGCCGACGCCCCGCACGGGCCGGAAAACCTGATCACCCTGCCCGCCCGCTACCTGTCGATCATCAGCTATCCGCAGACGAAATGAAGCATCACTGAAGTCTATTGTATGATGCCGCAATCGTCGGATCATACCAGTTCATGCGCGGTCCGTTTCGACGTAGCTCCCGCACTGTGCCGCCCCACATGAATGACGAAGTCCGTAACCCGAAATGACAACAGCGCTGCGCGCAGTGCCGAGTTTTGGTTGAACGCAACCAAAGTTTGTCATTGGATGGCCTCACATTTGTCGGCACAGAACAAAAACGCTTTGCCTTTTATTTGAGCCGGGCGATACCGCCTCGGATAAAAGGCAAAGCGTTGAAACCTCAGAACTGGAGGCCAAAAAAGATGACCGCCAAAGGCACTGGCGACACCGCAAGAACCACCGTCAAAAAGGTTGCAAATGGCGTGAATATCCCGCTCAGACCCGCAACGATCATGATACCGCCACCACCGCCGATGATGGAGTTGCCGGGCGTGTTCACGGCGACTGCCAGCGCGACATAGCGGTAGCGCAGAGCAAGGCGAAGAACACGTTTCGACTGCCCCTCCAACAGCATCGCGACACGCTCGTCTTTCGACAATGGTGCGGCCCGGGCCACCAACGCGGCTGCACGCCGCATCCTCAAGACCTGCAAGACCTGCTCCAGCGTGCTGATCGGCAGGAACCGACCGATCGTGAAGGCCAGCATCATGGCGGCAACCGTGCAGACGTAGATCAGTGGCGCAATCGCCGCCCCGAAACCCGCGAGTAACGCAATGCCGATCTCTGCTCCCGGCACAAATGGAAGTGCCAGAAGCACGATATAAGCCGCTGCACCGACCATGATGGCCTTGTGGACCTGTTGCTCGTTGTCGGGCCGGATCTGAAGGTCGAGCGCGTCGCGAACCGCATGCGCGCCCCAAGTGGCCAGCACAATAAACACAATCAGAACACCGATCTTGACGATCACCCCGGGCAACGTCAGTCCCTCAGACGTCATGCGCGTCGCTCAGCCGGATACCGCTTCTGACGGAATTGCCGTGCCAACGCCCCTTATCGGGATCTGGTTGGTCCAGTACCAACGCCGGGTCGTCCAGGTAACGTCGATTGCAATGTCATCACCTGTGACCGTGCCATACCAGACAACGGTGTGCGGGGCATCGGGGCAGATCGTTGTGGTGGTAAAGTGAATCACCCCGTCGATTTCCTTGGTCTGATAGTCCGACCAACCGAAGTTGCAGTATTCTTCGCAATCAACCGACTGGAACGTGCCATCCCGGAAAAAAATTTCATCTTCCAGCTTTGCACCACTCGACAGATCCTCACCAAATATTCGGAACGCAATCCCGTCCAGCGCGCCCGTCGCAGTCCAATCACCTTCCGGCACGGCAAGATCGGGGATATCTTCATTCATCACCGACAGCGTCGCTGCCCCTGTGCCAAGCGTGGCTGCGGCAATTGCAGCAATTTGTAAAATCTGAGGCATGACCGTCTTCACTCCTGGAAGAACTGAACTTTTGCACAGTTTCGGGATTATGCACCAAATATGATTTCATTCAAGACAAGGCTGCACGCGCGGATCCGCAGGATAACAAGGCAGTGCAGCATTTCGACCCTGTACCAGCTCTCCGGCCAATGACGGACCCCCGGGGCCTTTTCATCGACCGTACACATTGCATTACCCAAAGATGCGTTCACGGTCATGGAATGTACGTGCAGCTGCCAACCTGCACTTCTGTAACGGGATCATGGCGATACAGGGTCGTGCCTCTTCCGATCTAAGCCCTCCGTTTGACATTATGATTTTGACCGTCTCGTCTACAGGGCCACATCCTTGCCCGAAAATTGATCGCAAAAATTTCTTAAAATGAAAATTTGTTTCCTACACATTGAGACGGCTACGTTTTGATGTTACGCTGTGCACATCGCCATTCAATTAACAAAGAGGCATCGGCCATGTGCGGAATCGTCGGACTGTTTCTCAAGGATGCCACGCTGGCGCCTGACTTCGGCACGATGCTGACGGACATGCTGATCACGATGACGGATCGCGGACCGGACAGTGCAGGCATTGCGATATACGGCGGTGCGGATGAAGGCACGGCGAAGCTGACCGTGCAATCCGACACACCCGAGATCAGCTTTGACAAACTCGCCAAGCGGTTGCGCAAGGCAATCAAGGGCAAGGTGCAAATGTCGGTCAAGGACACCCATGCCGTACTTGAATTTCGCGCCGACCAGATGACAGCCGCCCGCGCTTTTCTGGCCGAACATACCCCCGACATCCGTGTGATGAGCCATGGCAGCACACTCGAAATCTACAAGGAAGTCGGCTTGCCCCGCTCGGTCGCCGACCGCTTCGATCTGCGCCGGATGCGTGGAACCCACGGCATCGGCCACACCCGCATGGCCACCGAATCCGCCGTGACCACCATGGGCGCGCATCCGTTCAACACCGGCCCCGACCAGTGCCTTGTGCACAACGGGTCACTGTCGAACCACAACGCGATACGGCGCAAACTGCGCCATCTGGGCGTGCATATCGAAACCGAAAACGACACTGAAGTCGGGGCCGCCTACCTCACGTGGAAAATGCAGACCGGATCGACACTGGGCGAGGCGCTGACATCGAGCCTGCGCGATCTGGATGGCTTCTTTACCTTTGTGGTCGGCACCAAAGACGGCTTTGGCGTCGTGCGTGACCCTATCGCCTGCAAGCCCGCCGTGATGGCCGAAACCGATCAATACGTGGCCTTCGGCTCCGAGTACCGCGCGCTGGTCAACCTGCCCGGCATCGAAGACGCCCGCGTATGGGAGCCTGAGCCCGCCACCGTCTATTTCTGGTCCCACGGGGCCGCACCCACCACCAAAAAGGCCGCCTGAATGCAAAGCTTTGACCTTGAGGCGGAAGGCCTGCGCGCGCTCAACAGCGCCCTGCACGCCCAGTCCGCCACCACAAACCAGACCGTATGGGATATCCTGAACCCCAAGGGCGCACATGCCATTGCCGTGGGGCTCGACGCCCCCATCGAGGTCAACGTCAAAGGCTCCACCGGCTACTACTGCGCGGGCATGAACAAGCAGGCGACGGTGCATGTGCACGGCTCGGCCGGCCCCGGTGTGGCTGAAAACATGATGAGCGGGACAGTTGTGGTCGAAGGCGACGCCTCGCAATATGCAGGCGCCACGGGCAATGGCGGAACGCTGATCATCAAGGGCAACGCCTCCTCGCGCTGCGGCATCTCGATGAAGGGGATCGACATCATCGTGCACGGCAACATCGGGCACATGAGCGCGTTCATGGCGCAATCGGGCAACCTTGTGGTCTGCGGCGATGCGGGCGACGCGCTGGGAGATTCGCTCTACGAGGCGCGGCTGTTCGTACGCGGATCGGTCAAATCGTTGGGAGCCGATTGCATCGAGAAAGAAATGCGGCCGGAACATATCACCCTCCTGACCGAACTCCTCGAACGGGGCGGCTGCGACGCCAAACCGGAGGAGTTCAAACGCTACGGCTCCGCCCGCCAACTCTATCACTTCAACATCGACAACGCATATTGAGAGCGCCATGACAGACGACACAATTGGCGCACCGCGCACCGTCCCGGTCCAATCCGCGACCTTCACGCCATCGGTCAACGCCGAAATCCGGCGGGCGGCGGCCACCGGCATCTATGACATCCGAGGCGGCGGCGCGAAACGCAAGGTGCCCCATTTCGACGACCTGCTGTTCCTCGGGGCCTCGATCTCGCGCTATCCGCTCGAAGGCTACCGCGAGAAATGCGAAACCTCGGTCACACTCGGCACCCGCTTTGCCAAAAACCCGATCCAGCTGGATATTCCTGTGACCATCGCGGGCATGTCCTTCGGCGCGCTCTCCGGCCCCGCCAAGGAAGCACTGGGGCGCGGCGCCACGCTCGCAGGCACCTCCACAACCACCGGCGACGGCGGCATGACGCAAGAAGAACGCGGACATTCCAAAAAACTCGTCTATCAATACCTGCCCTCGCGCTATGGCATGAACCCGGATGATCTGCGCCGCGCCGATGCAATCGAGATCGTCGTCGGGCAAGGCGCAAAGCCCGGCGGCGGCGGCATGCTGCTGGGACAAAAGATCAGCGACCGGGTGGCAGAGATGCGCAACCTGCCGCAAGGGATCGACCAGCGCTCCGCCTGCCGACACCCGGACTGGACCGGCCCCGATGATCTTGAGATCAAGATCCTCGAACTGCGCGAAATCACCAATTGGGAAAAGCCGATCTATATCAAGATCGGCGGCGCGCGGCCCTATTTCGACGCGACGCTGGCGATCAAGGCAGGGGCCGACGTGGTGGTCCTTGACGGAATGCAGGGCGGCACGGCGGCCACGCAGGATGTGTTCATCGAACATGTGGGCCAGCCCATTCTGGCCTGTATCCGCGAGGCCGTGCGCGCGCTGCAAGACCTCGGCATGCACCGCGAGGTGCAGCTGGTCGTCTCGGGCGGCATCCGCCACGGGGCGGACGTGGCCAAGTGTATGGCACTTGGGGCGGACGCGGTGGCCATCGGCACCGCCGCCCTCATCGCGCTTGGCGACAATGACCCGAAATACGAAGAAGACTACCGCAAGCTCGGCACCACAGCAGGCGCCTATGACGACTGGCACGAAGGGCGCGACCCCGCGGGCATCACCACGCAGGACCCCGCCCTCATGGCCCGCCTTGACCCGGTGGAAGGCGGCCGCCGCCTCAACAACTACCTCAAGGTGATGACGCTGGAGGCGCAAACCATCGCGCGCGCCTGCGGCAAGAACCACCTGCACAATCTCGAACCCGAAGACCTCTGTGCCCTGACGATGGAGGCCGCCGCCATGGCGCGCATCCCGCTGGCGGGCACAGACTGGTATCCGGGCAAACCCGGCACTAGCTATTGAACCACAGCACACGCCCCCTGCACGACAACCGAACGGAGACCGCCATGACCACAGACCTCGCCCAATTCGCCAAGGACAACGACGTCAAATACTTCATGATCTCCTTCACAGACCTCTTTGGCGGGCAACGGGCCAAGCTGGTCCCGGCGCAGGCCATTGCCGACATGCAGGTCGATGGTGCGGGCTTTGCAGGCTTTGCCACATGGCTCGACATGACGCCTGCGCACCCCGACATGCTGGCCGTGCCGGACCCCTCCTCGGTGATCCAGCTGCCCTGGAAGCCCGAGGTCGCGTGGGTCGCGGCCAATTGCGTGATGGAGGGCGAAGACGTCGCCCAAGCCCCGCGCAACGTATTGCGCCGTCTGGTAAATGAGGCCGCCAGCGACGGGCTGCACGTCAAGACGGGCATCGAGGCCGAGTTCTTTCTGCTCACCCCGGGCGGCGACCAGATCTCCGATCCCTTCGATACCGCGGCCAAGCCCTGCTATGATCAACAGGCCGTCATGCGGCGCTATGACGTGATCCGCGAAATATGCGACTACATGCTCGATCTGGGCTGGGGCCCCTACCAGAACGACCATGAGGACGCCAATGGCCAGTTCGAAATGAATTGGGACTTCGACGACGCCCTGCGCACCGCCGACAAACACTCGTTCTTCAAATTCATGGTCAAATCCGTGGCCGAAAAACACGGGCTGCGCGCCACCTTCATGCCCAAACCGATCGAAGGGCTGACGGGCAACGGGTGCCACGCCCATGTCTCGGTCTGGGATGCGCCGGGCGATGCAGCGAAGGTCAACGTCTTTGCCGGGGCCAAGGGAGACAGCCCGACCGCTGAACTGGGCCTTTCGGACCAAGGCGCGCATTTTCTGGGCGGGATCATGAAGCACGCCTCCGCCCTCGCCGTGATCACCAACCCGACGGTCAACAGCTACAAACGCATCAACGCGCCACGCACCATGTCTGGCGCCACCTGGGCGCCCAACACGGTCACGTGGACGGGCAACAACCGCACCCACATGGTCCGCGTGCCCGGCCCCGGCCGGTTTGAATTGCGTCTGCCGGATGGGGCCACCAACCCCTACCTGCTCCAAGCGGTCATCATCGCCGCCGGGCTCGATGGCATCCGTTCCATGGCCGATCCCGGCCCGCGCCACGACATCGATATGTACGCCGACGGGCATACCGTGACCGACGCGCCCAAACTGCCGCTCAACATGCTCGACGCGGTACGTACATTCGGGGAAGATACCAGCCTGCGCGAGATGATGGGCGCAGAATTTTCGGCCTCTTACATCAAGATGAAAGTGCAGGAGTGGAATGACTTCACCGCGCACTTCTCTCAATGGGAAAAAGACAACACGCTCGACATCTAAGGTCTGATGTTCGAGAGGATGTTGGCCACCCTCTCAAAACTGCGGAATATGCATGGCAAATGGCTCAGGTTGAGTTGCCTCGGGTCACGCATCCGAAGCTGACAGACCGGGGCCACGCGGGACAATAACCGATCAAACGGTCGCTTCTCCTTGCCGGGCGAGTGCGGCCTGCAATGCTTTGGCGATCAGGATGCCCGCCAGCAGTGCGCCCACAAAGACGAAAACCTCCGACCGGCCCGTACCAAGGGCAGGCAATGCCCCCCCCGGACAGAATCCCGCAATCCCCCAGCCGATCCCGAAAAACGCCGATCCACCGATAAGGGGCAGATCAAAGTCCCGGCGTGTGGGCAATTGGAAACCGGACGCCATGATCGGGGCCTTTCGTTTCAAGACCACCCGATACCCGAAAAAGGTAACGAGCAGTGCGCCGCCCATGACAAAGGCAAGGCTGGGGTCCCACGTCCCTGCAAGATCAAAAAAGTTCAGCACTTTGGCAGGATTGGCCATGCCAGAGATCGAGATGCCGACGCCAAAGATCAGCCCGATCAGGTAAACAATAATCAAACGCATGGCTCAGCCTCCGATCACATGACGCACGACAAAAACTGTGACGGCCGTTGTTGCCATAAAGGTTAGCGTCGCCACGATCGAGCGCGGCGACAGACGCGCCATTCCGCAGACCCCATGGCCCGAGGTGCAGCCCGATCCGAATGTCACTCCGATCCCGACGATCAGCCCGCCGACGACCAGCATTCCGGTTGACACGGGCACTTGAACAACGGGCATCTGCCCCGTCAACGCCAAGACGACCAAAGGTCCGCTGACCATTCCGGCGACCATCGCCGCGCGCCAGACCCAATCGGCCCCGCTGGCAGGCTGTAGCAGTCCCGCAACAATGCCCGTAGCGCCCATCACACGGCCCATGGTGGCCATCAACAACACAGCGGCAAGACCGATCAGGGCTCCGCCGCCAAGCGATTGCAAAGGTGTAAAGACAGTCTCCATCATCAGATCTTGCACGTCTGAATGCCGAGGACCCGGTAGAGCGGGCAAAACTTGAGTGCCGACGTCCCGATCAGGACAAGACCGACAATCACCGCGATCAAAGTCGCAGTTGTGGACGCAAACAATGGCGCGCCACTCAAAAAGGGCAATCCAAGCATCACGATCCCGAGGATGATCCGCAAGGTGCGGTCAATAGTACCAACATTCGCTGTCATCAGAACGACTCCTTTTTCAAACCTGCCCCAACTCTACACTGCTCAGCCACCGTTGGTCGGTGACAAAGTCACGAAGACCGGCAAAATTTCGGAAATTCGCCGCAAAGCCGCCCCTGGAGCATTTTTGGGGCTTTGTTTGTTGACGGTCGCGGTCGCGCGAACCGTGTCGATCACGGATACCCGCAATGCCGCAGCGCTGGATCAAGGGTCCCCTACAAATGCCACGCCTGCACAGACGAACCCGGCAAGGCCGCATGCCCCGACATCAAGTTCGCTCAGGATTCCGGCAACTGGCACCATACCCGCCACAGATTTAGGCGTGCAGGCCCCGTGCGGGGCACAGGCCAACCGACCTTCTTTGAAATTGCGGCGTCTTGAACTTCGATATTTGAAACCATTTGTCCGGGAGTTTTCAATGTCTGCCATCGTCAAACACCACGCCTTCGCCTGGCTCTTCGTCGCCAGCACCATCGCTGGGTCCGCCACTGCGCAAAATACCGAAGTCAGCTTTGGGACAAACTGGGTCGCTCAGGCCGAACATGGTGGATTTTATCAATCGGTCGCGGACGGCACCTATGCCGCGTGCGGGCTGGACGTGACGATTGTGCCCGGCGGTCCACAGGTCAACAATCAGGCGTTGATGGTTGCGGGGCGCATTGATTTCTACATGGGCGGCACTCTCGATGCGTTTTTCGCGATCGAACAGGGTCTGCCCATCGTCAACGTGATGGCCGCGTTCCAGAAAGATCCGCAGGTCCTCATTTCGCATCTTGGCAAGGTAAGCAGTTTTGAGGGTCTCAAGGACCTTACCATGATCGTTCAGGACGGTGCGACTTATTATGATTGGATGAAGGCGGCCTACGGTTTCACCGATGCTCAGCGTCAACCCTACACGTTCAACGCGGCCCCGTTTCTGGTGAACGAGGATTCGGCGATGCAAGGCTATCTGTCATCCGAACCCTACGCCATCACGTCCGAGACCGGTATGGTCCCCGACGTCTGGCTGATCGCGGATGCAGGCTTCAGCGCCTATTCGACCACCGTACAGGCGACACCCGCGACGATTTCCCAAAGACCAGAGGTCGTTAAATGCTTTGTCGATGGGTCCATCACCGGCTGGTACAACTATCTTTACGGCGACAATGCTGCCGCGAACGCGCTGATCCTGTCGGACAATCCGGACATGTCGCAGGACAAGATCGATTTTGCGATCTCGAAAATGCTGGATGAAGGCATCGTGGACAGCGGCGATACCGCCGAATTGGGAATCGGGGCGATGACCGACGCGCGGATGGCTGATTTCTATGCCAAAATGGTCGATGCCGGAGTGATTACGGACGGGCTCGACATCACGACATCCTACACCACGGAGTTTATCAACGCCGGTCTGGGTCTGGACCTCAAGCCCTGATCGCGATGCCACCTTGCGCGGCACTGCCCGTCCGGAGGGATATCAATGACCGTCCATGATCGCGCCGTTTTACCATTGGGCGCGCGCCGCCCGGTGCTGCGCATCAACGAGGTGGACAAGACCTTCAATGGCGGCGTGGTTGCCCTGCGCCGCCTGTCGCTGACGGTGAACGAGGGCGATTTCATTTCATTGCTGGGTCCGTCGGGCTGCGGCAAATCCACGGCGCTGCGCCTGATTGCCGGCCTGATGCGTCCGACCGTGGGACGGATCGTGTGGGAAGGGGGGCAAGGCAGTGACGACCTTGGTGTCGTTTTTCAGGAACCGACCTTGATGCCATGGAACACGGTCGCCAAAAACGTCTGGTTGCCGTTCCGGTTGCGGGGCCAATCCTTTGCCTCGGTTAAGGATCGGATCATGGAGGCGCTGGCACTTGTGGGCCTCGAAAAGTTCGCTGACAGTTATCCGCGCGAATTGTCCGGGGGCATGAAGATGCGGGTGTCGATTGCGCGTGCCCTCGTCACCAATCCCCGCCTGATCCTCATGGATGAACCCTTTGCAGCCCTGGACGAGATTACGCGGCAAAAGCTGAACGACGATCTCCTGTCGCTCAAGGCACGCACCGGGGCGACTGTCATTTTTGTCACCCATTCCGTGTTTGAAAGCGTGTTCCTGTCGGATCGTATTCTGGTCATGGCCGCACGCCCTGGGCGGATCATCAAGGAAATCGAAGTCGATGCAGGCTACCCGCGCGGCATCGACTGGCGCACATCCCCCGAATATGCTGCCGTGGCGCGCGCAACCTCCGAAACATTGACCAGCACGCTTGCACCCGATGAGGTCCATTGAGATGAGTGTGACGCACAATACCACCCCCCGCGATCAGCAAGGCTCCGGCCCGATCTTCGACGAAGAGGAAGAACGCTACGCCCGCGCGCAGCGGATCGAGGCTATCGCGCGCTGGGTCGTGCCCATCGTCGTGCTGGCCCTCTCCATCTGGCTGTGGGATCGGGTCGTGGTCTGGAACGAGATCCCGCACTATGTGCTGCCCGGTCCCGGTCTGGTGCTCTCGACACTGTATGAAGATCGCGTGACGCTGTTCGCCTCGCTGCTGGTTACACTACAGATCACCTTCATGGCGCTGGCCGTTGCCATCATCGGGGGTGTGGGGCTGGCCGTGCTTTTCACTCAAAGCAAGTTTGCCGAAATGTCGTTTTCGCCTTTCGCGGTGATCCTGCAGGTCACGCCGATCGTCTCGATTGCGCCGTTGATCTTTATCTATGTGGAAAATCGGCTGGTCGGGCTGTTGCTTTGCGCGTGGATCGTCGCGTTCTTTCCGATCCTGGCCAATACCACGCTGGGACTCAAATCCGCCGACCACAATCTGCGCGACCTGATGAACATCTACAAGGCAAGTCGCTGGCAACGTCTGCGGTTTCTGCAATTGCCGTCCGCCCTGCCCTATTTTCTGGGGGGCCTCCGGATCGCCGGGGGGCTGGCGTTGATCGGGGCTGTTGTCGCTGAATACGTGGCGGGCACTGGCGGGATCGGGTCCGGCCTTGCCTTTCGCATCCTCGAGGCCGGGTATCGGCTCAATATCCCGCGGATGTTCGCCGCACTTTTGCTGATTGCCTTGACCGGCATTGTCATCTTCGCAACCACTTCACTGATCAGTCACTTTGCATTGCGCAAATGGCATGAAAGCGCCATCAAAAGGGAATGACCTTGGGCTATATGACACTCCCCACGAACGGACCGTTGCACCTGAAGAACCTCACCATACCGGGGTGCCTGGTTGATCAGGACACGGCGCTGGCGTCTCTGGATCTGACCATTGCAAACGGCAAGATCAGCACGCCGCTTGAGCGGGCAGAGGTGATCGACATGAAGGGGGCAATGGTCTTTCCCGCTTTCATCGATATGCACACCCATCTCGACAAGGGGCATATCTGGCCACGCACGCCCAATCCCGACGGATCCTTCGAAGGGGCCATCAACGCCGTCAGCAATGACAAGACCGGAAAATGGGGCGTCGATGATCTGCGGCCGCGCATGAGTTTTTCGCTCAGGTCTGCCTATGCCCACGGCACCCGCGCGATCCGCACCCATCTGGATCAGTTCGACCCGAAACATGACGCAAGCTGGCCACTGTTTTCCGAACTGCGGGCCGAGTGGGCGGGGCGCATCGACCTGCAAGCCGCTTGCCTCGCCAATTGCGAAATGGTGGAGGATGCCGCGCGCTTCACCGCCATCGCAGATCTGGTCGCCGCCCATGAGGGCGTTCTGGGCGGGCTCACGATCCCGAATGACCAACTGGACTGGCAGCTTGAAACCTTCCTCGGGGCGGCGCAATCGCGCGGTATCGCGGCGGATTTCCACGTGGATGAAACGCTTGATCCAGACGTCAATACGCTGAAACACATCGCCCAATCGGTTCTGGATCACGGCTTTGACATGTCCGTCACCGTGGGCCACTTGTGTTCCCTGTCCACGATGGACGAGGCAACCGCGCTCAACACCCTCGATCTGGTGGCGCGCGCCGGGCTGCATGTGGTCAGCCTGCCCATGTGCAATCTCTATCTGCAAGATCGGCATCCGGCCCGCACACCGCGCTATCGCGGCATCACGCTGGTGCACGAGATGAGGGCACGCGGCATCAATGTCAGCTTTGCCTCGGACAACACGCGCGATCCGTTTTATGCGTACGGGGACATGGACATGCTCGAGGTGATGCGCGAGGCGACCCGGATCGGGCATCTGGATCATGCAGAGCTCGACTGGGTGGATGCATTCTTGGGCAATCCCGCCAAGGCTACCGGCTTTGACGCGCCCTCGCTTGCCCCAGGCGCACCCGCCGATCTGGTGATCTGCCGCGCGCGCGAGTGGACGGAACTCTTTGCGCGCCCCCAGGCCGATCGCATCGTGCTACGCGACGGCGTACAGATCGACACCACTCTCCCCGACTATGCAGAGCTTGACCCGCTGATGAGGACCTAATGACCGCACCCAACATCACTGCCGCCATGGAGGCGCTTGCGCATCTCGAGATCGACGTGAACCCGGCCTCGGTCAAAGCCAAGAGCCGCGACTTCTTTTGGTACTCACCCGTGCTCAAGGATCGGCTGGACGGGTTGGTCGCGGACTTCGTTGCGACACCCAAATCGCAGGACGAGGTGATCGAGATCCTGCGCACCTGCTATGCCCACGACGTGCCCGTCACCACTCGGGGGGCCGGTACCGGCAATTACGGTCAGGCGATCCCGCTTGCGGGCGGCTGTATCCTGCACCTGCACAAGATGGACGCGGTCAAAGACATCCAGCCGGGCCGTTTCGTGGCGGAACCGGGCTGTTTGCTCAAGGACATCGACGCAGCTTGCAAGGCGCATTCCGGGCAGGAATTGCGCATGTTTTCATCGACATGGGCGACGGCCACAATCGGCGGTTTTATCGCGGGCGGCTCTGGCGGTGTCGGTTCGATCCACTGGGGGTCGTTGCGCGATGTGGGCAATATCATCCGCCTGCGCGTCGTCACGATGGAAGCCGAGCCCCGCGTCATAGACATCACGGGCGATGATTTGCACAGGGTCAGCCACGCTTACGGGACCAACGGGATCATCACCGAGATCGAGATGCCGCTGGCCGCCGCCTATGAGTGGGTGGACCTTTTCGTCAGCTTCAAGGACTTCGGCCAAGCGCTTGAATATTCCTATAACCTCGCCTCCTGCGACGGGCTCCTGATGAAACTGGCCACCGTGTTCGAGGCCCCGGTCGCCAAAGACTATTTCCAGCGCGTCGCGCCGTATGTCGACAGCGATGACGTGGTTGTAGCGCTGATGATCGCGCCACACTCGATGCCGGGGTTTGAGACGTTCACGCGCAGCCATGACAGCGCAAAGGTGATCTACCGCTCGGACGATCATGACTGGGCACGATCGCCGGGCCGTGTCTTTGAATACGGTTGGAACCACACGACGCTGCGTGCGCTCAAGGTCGATCCGTCGATCACCTATCTGCAGGTGGGCTATGGCACCGATGACCCGATCCCTTTGATCGAGAAGATCCGCGACATGTTCTCGCCCGAGGTCCTGCAGCATATCGAAGTGACCCGTCAGGGCGGCAAGATCGGCATGGGCGGCCTCAGCCTTGTGAAGTTCACAAACGAGGCGCGGCTGGACGAAATCGTGGCCCAGCACGAAGCCGAAGGGGCGATGATTTTCAACCCACATCGCTACACGCTGGAAGAAGGCGGACGGCAATCGACCGACGAACGCCAGCTAGATTTCAAACGACAAGCCGATCCCAAAGGCTTGCTGAACCCCGGCAAGATGATCGCCTGGGACGATCCCGATTGGTCCTATGACGGGATGTATGCCTATCCCGGTCTGAGCAAGGCCGCCGAGTGATGGCAAAGGTTCTGGTGATCCACGCCCACCCCTGCGCCGAGAGCTTTTCCAGCGCCCTGAACAGAGCCACGGTCGATGCGCTTAGCGGCGCGGGCTGGGACGTGGATGCCTGTGATCTCAATGCGGAAGGGTTCAACCCGGTTCTGAGCGCGCAGGAACGGCGCAATTACCACGATACCAGCAGCAACACCCGGCCGGTTCAGGGCTATGTGGACCGCCTGCGTGCCGCGGACGCGATGGTGCTGGTCTTTCCGGTCTGGAATTTTGGCTACCCCGCCATCCTCAAAGGCTATTTCGACCGGGTGTTTCTGCCCGGCGTGTCCTTTGATCTGAAGGAGGGCCGCGTGCAAGGATGCCTGTCCAACATTCGCAAGCTGGCCGCCATCACCACCTATGGCGCGACGCCGTGGCGGGCCTTTCTCGCGGGTGATCCGCCGCGCAAGCTGATCAAGCGCGCGGTCTGGGGCGTGACCAGACCCGACAAGGTCCGCTATCTCGCCTTGCATGACATGAACAACGCGAGCCAAACCCAACGCGACAATTTTCTGGACAAGGTGACAGCGGAAATGGCGGCGTTCTGATGCGGGCATTGGTCATCTATTGTCACCCGGTCGGCGACAGCTTCAACGCAGCGATCCGCGATCTTGTGTTGGACAAGCTGCGAAACGCAGGTGCGGAGTATCGGCTGATTGATCTTTATGCCGATGGGTTTCAGCCGGTTCTGAGCGCGGATGAATTGGCAGGCTACGTTGACAGCCCGGCCAATCGCACGCCGGTCGCCGCGCATTGTGCCGCCGTTGCATGGTGCGATGCCCTGATCTTTGTCTATCCGACCTGGTGGTACGGGTTGCCTGCGATGCTCAAAGGGTGGCTGGACCGTGTTTTGCTGCCCGATCTTGCCTTTCTGATGCCTGACGCGGAGAACGCTGATATCCGACCCGGCTTGCAACAGATCACCCGCCTGGGCGTGTTCACCACCTGCGGGGCAAGCTGGTGGCTGATGCAATGGGTTGGTGCGCCCGGCAAACGGACCCTGTTTCGCGGTCTGGGCGTTTTGTTGCACCCCGGCGCGAAAAAGGTCTTTGCCGCGCATTACCTGATGGACCGATCCACCGATGCAAGCCGCGCCAAACACCTCGCCCGCGTTGCCGACAGGATGGACCAATTTCTGGGAGGGACGCAACCAGCCCTCTCACACCCCAAGACAAAGGCGACCCCATGACCCTGCGCCGTGACTGGGCCGATTTCCGGGCCCCCGAGTACCAAGACATCGACCCGATGCGCACCATCGCGATCCTGCCGACCGCAGCGATTGAACAGCACGGCCCCCACTTGCCGGTGGGCACAGACACCATCATCAACGAAGGACTGCTCGCGCAGTTGAAGGCGCAAGCGCCGGGCGATCTGGATTTTCGTGTGTTGCCCGTGCAGGCGGTTGGCAAATCCAACGAACACCTTTGGGCGGCAGGGACCGTGACGATGACGGCAGAAACGGCGCTCAAGCTCTGGGTCGAGATCGGGTTGTCCGTCGCGCGTGCCGGTGTCCGCAAGATGCTGATCCTGAACAGTCATGGGGGCAACACGGATCTGATCTCCATCGTGGCGCGTGAACTGCGGGTCCGTGCGGGGATGTATGTGGTGCGCGCCGGTTGGGGGGCTTTTGGCCCGCCTGAGGGTTTGTTCGGTCCACAGGAAATGACCTATGGCATTCATGGCGGCGATGTCGAAACCTCGCTGGTGCTGCATTTTCGCCCCGAAACGGTGGATATGTCGCTGGCGCAGGATTTCCGATCCAGCGCGGAGGTCAGCCCGATCTCGCCGATTGGTGCGGTGGCCTATGGCTGGATCGCGTCGGATGTGAACCCGCATGGGGTCGTAGGCGAGGCGCACCTGGCCACGGCGGAAAAGGGCCGGACGGCGGCGGACAAGATGGTCGCGGATGTCACGGACCTGCTCAAGACCATCCGGGATGTGCCACTGGACGGGTTTGAACCGACGGTCACCCCATTCTGACCGGACCCGCGTGGCGTTTTGCCGGGCTCTTTGAGTTTATTTGGCAAGATGAAGGGGATCACGCAGCGCCCCCCCCCTTCATTTGGGTGCGTCAGGACGCCAGCGATGGAAGCCACAGCACGATGCTCGGAAAGGCGACCAGCAATGCGATGGTGATACCGTCCGCGATGAAGAAGGGTGTGACGCCCTTGAACACATCCTGCACCGTCAAATCATCGCGCACGCCCGCCACCACGAAGCAGTTGAGGCCGATGGGCGGTGTGATCAGGCAGAATTCGGCCATTTTGACCACCAGTATCCCGAACCAGATGGCGCACATTGGCCCTGACATCCCGAAGGTGCTGTCAGCGGCGCTGACCATTTCGCCCCCGTTCAGCGCCATGACAGCCGGATAGACCACCGGCAGCGTGAGCAGCAGCATACCGATCGCGTCCATGAACATGCCCAGCACTGCGTAGGCCAGCAGGATACACACCAGAATCAGCATCGGCGACACGGTCAACGATGTAATCCAGTCCGAAAACGCACCCGGCAGGTCGGCAAAGCCCAGGAACCGCACGTAGATCAGCACACCCCAGATGATGGTAAAGATCATTACCGTCAGTTTGGCGGTTTCGATCAATGCGTCCTTGAGTTCCTTGAGCCGCATACCGCGATAGAGGGCCATCAGAAAGACGATGAACGCGCCCACGGCGCCGCCTTCGGTCGGTGTACCCCAGGCGTCGCCAAACGGGTTGTAGACAAAGAAAATGATGATCACGACCACGGCCACGATGGGCAGTGCGGGCGGCAGAGAAGAAAAGCGCTCTTTCCAGGTGAAGCCGCTCACCGGGGGGCCAACATTTTTCCAGATCAGGGCGATTCCGATGATCATGGTCGCATAGACGATGGCCGAGAACGCACCGGGGATGAAGCCCGCAAGCAACAGCTTGCCCACGTCCTGTTCGACGATGATCGCATAGATCACGAGGATCGCCGAGGGCGGGATCAGCGAGGCAAGTGTACCGCCTGCCGCCACAACGCCTGCCGCGAACTGCTTATTATAGCCGATCTTGAGCATTTCGGGGATGGCGATACGGGCAAAGACCGCCGCCGTGGCCACAGATGCGCCGGACACGGCGGCAAAGCCTGCGGTGGCGAAGACGGTCGAGACGGCCAGCCCTCCCGGCACCCAGGCGATCCAGCGTTTCGCCGCCTCGAACAGGGCGGTGGTCAGCTTGGCGTAGTAGGCTAGGTATCCGATCAGGATAAAGGTGGGGATCAGCGACAGCGCCTGAGAGGACACTTTGGAGTGGGGCACCTGGCCCGCGATCTTGACGCTGATTTCCAGCGCCTTGCCAAAGCGGGCCGGGTCATAGTCGAACCCGTTCCAGCGGAGCCAGATCAGACCGACAAAGCCCGCCATGCCGGCGGCAAAGGCAACGCGCATGCCGAGGAAAACAAGCGCCAGCATACCGCCGGTGACCCACAGGCCAATCGTAATCGGATCCATATGTCAGTCCCTTTCCAGCATCTTGGCTTCGGCCAGTGCCTGTTCGGCAGCACTCATGACCAGCGGGACGGCCACCGGGTTTTCAAGGTTGTACCAAAAGGCGCGGGCATAGCCGACCGCCTGCAACACAAGCCGCGCGCACAGCACCGAAAAGGCGACCGGCACAATGAGTTTCGCAGGCCAGATCGGCAGCGAGATGTCGATGGAACTGTCACGGCTGCACAAGGGGCGCGCGCAGTCGAAAGAGCGGTCGAAATGCGCCCAGGAGCCCCAGACAAGGGCAATCATCAGCACCAGGATCAGCAGAACCGACACAAATTCAAAAAACCAAAGCGTCCGACCCTTCATCGCGCCGATGATGATGTCCATGCGCACGTGCCCACCATTACGCTGAACATATGAAACACCCATGATCGCAATGAGCGGCATCAGCATCTCGATCAGATCGACATAGCCCAACAGAGGTTTTTCGAAAAACTCGCGTCCTGTGACAGAATAGGCCGCAAGGAACATGAGGGAAAAGGCCGCCAGTCCGCTGAGCAGAGCCATGAAGGTCTCGACCGGCAACAGGGCTCTGTCCAATCGGCTGAGAATACTGGAATCTTCCAGGATTGAGGCTGTACCCGCCATATCCGCTCTCTCCCCTAAGTCATACGCCCAGTGTCAGACGCAATGAGGCGGGGGTAACCCCGCCTCATCTGTTCGCTTGTGGCGGTCTTAGCTGCCGCCTTTGGCGTCCGCCAGCGTTGATTCGACCAGGTCATAGAGTTCCTGACCGGGAATGCCTTGTGCTTCCATGTCTGCAATCCATTGATCGCGGATCGGATCGGCGGCAACCGAACGGAATTCGGCAATGACTTCGGGGGCGATGACGACTTTTTCGACCCCTTTTTCCTCCAGAACCTCATCCCAGCGCTTCAGCAGCTCGCCGTAATTCGCAATATAATAGTCAAGCGCTTCGGGCACCGAGCTGTCCAACGCTTCGCGCTCAGCATCGCTCAGCGCTTCATAGGCATCGATATTCACGACCACGGGACAGTTCACCGTGCCGGGGTTCAGGTTCGCTGTCCACCAGGTTGCCTGGTTGATGGTACCAAAAGACAGGTGGGCGTGCTGGGCAAAAGCGACCGTGTCGACCACACCTGATTCCATCGCCTGATAGGCTTCGGACGAGGTCACGGAGGTGGGCACACCGCCCACGGCCTTGAACGCATCTCCCAAACCGCCGGTGGCGCGCACGCGCATGCCGTCGAAGTCCTCAAGCGTGGTCCGCGCTTCGCCGGTGCCGACAAGATTGTATTGCGGCATGGGTGAGGTCATCAGCAACTTGGCGTTCCATTGCGCCATCTCTTCGGCGGCGGCAGGGTGCGCATAGACGGCCGAGGACACGGCCACTTCCTGTTCCAGGTTTTCGACACCCAGGAAGGGCAGTTCGAGAACGGTGATCACGCGGTTCTTGTCCGCGTGGTAGCCTGCGCAGAACTGCGCCATCTCGAATGCACCGATCGAGATGCCGTCGAGGTTATCGGTGTTTTTCGACAGACCGCCATAGCTGATGTTCATGGTGAATTCGCCGTTGGTCTTTTCGCTGACCAGTTCGGCCAGTTTTTCGACGTGCTCGGTGAAGGCCCGGCGCTTGCCCCAGACGGATACGTTCCATTCGGTAGCGGCTGCTTCCAGAGCGAAGGTGCAGGTCATAGTGCCCGCGAGGGCACCCAATGCGTATTTGTTCATGATGTTTCTCCCTTGATGCGAGACGTGGTCCGCCCGCTTGCCTGCAAGCTAGCGTGCGATTGTCCAAGTGCCAAGAGGGCGTGATGTGCTGGCCCATGCGCTCTAATCGGCAGGAGGGTAAGTCCAAGTGTGCAGGTGGGGGCCCTAGGCTGTCAGCCCGTTCTCAGGCCAGTGCACCGAAGCCCGCAAGTCCGGTTTGCGACTTTGACCGGCAGGAGCCTCCGGCGGGGGTTTTTTGGGAACAGAGAAGCCAGGGACCCCGTCAAAAAGACGGTGTACGGACTGAGCGGGGGTGTCCGCCCTTGGTCAGGCCTGCTGCAGCCCGGCTCACCCATCAATCATGACGCCGCACGGTTGCTCACGGCGTGACAACGATGTTGCCGACATGGCGTTTCTCGATAAAAGCCTGTTGCGCCCGGCGCAGATCCACCAGCGGATAGGTTGCTGCCAGCAGCGGACGCACCGCGCCTCGTTCGACATATCCCACCAGATCCTTGAAAATATGCTGCGGAATGACGGTCGATCCGGTAAGGCGAGGTCGCGCAAATACAGCGTTCTCATATCCAGATCGACAATCGACCCCGCAATCGCACCAGAGCATTTATCGCGCCCGCCGCGCGCCAGCACATCGATGACCGCTTCAAAATACGACCCACCCACGATGTCGGCCACAACGGTTACCGTGTCTCGGCCCATGGCCGTTTTGAGCGCTGCGCCGAGGGTGTCGGGCGCGCGCCAGCAAGGCGTCTGGCCATCGCCTCGTGTTTGGCCACTGATGCCAGCCCTATGACCGTGGCTCCGCGCCGCTTGGCCAACTGGATCAGAGCCGATCCGACACCACCGGATCCGCTCGTCACGAGGACGACGTCGTCAGAGTTCGCTTGCGCAGAAATCAACATGCCCTTGGCGGTGCTGTGAGAACAGGAGAAGGTCGCCAGCTCCGCATCCGTCAGATCACTGTGCACGACGCCCACGTTGCGCGGTCCGCTGTCGACTATTGGGCAAAACCGTCGTCCCGCTCGCTGCCGAAATAGCCGGTCTTGAAATAGCCGGTCTTGTCGCGGTTCACCGGATCGTCCCAGTCGCGGAGCCAGCAATCCACCATCAACCGTTTGCCGATCAGATCGGCGTCAGCATGCGCGCCAGCTGCAACCACCGTGCCGACCGCAACTGCGCCCTGAATGCGGGAAAATCCGATCGGCACCCCACCCCAACTGGGATCCTCATTGCCCGCGACCGCGTGGCCGTCCGCTGGTGGTCGCATCGGTCACTGCTTTGGACAACCAGCGGGACCGCGTGTTGACGTCGGTATTGTTCAGCCCGCATGCGCCAACGCGGATCCACACGTCATCTGCTCCGACCCGTGGCACTGCTCAATTGGTGTGAAAGATCATGGCGTCTATGTCGCCGTGATCGTGCAGGACAAACGCGTTCATTGTTTCCGGTACTGATGTTTGTCCGGTCATTGGGCGGCTCCGGGATTGCTTTGACGCGTCACTGCGGAATGTCTGTTTAAACACAGGATTTGTCGAAGATTGTCGCGGATTGCATCGTATTTCACGTCAAACATCTGACGCTTCGGCCCCGTGCGCTGTGGCGCAGAAAGGGCTGCGAGCAGATATGGGTGCCGCTGTGATGACAAACGCACCCTTACGCGGCGCCTGCATCCGGTGCACAAAGGACGCAGAAAAGTCGACACGCGGTTTAGATCCGCGCGGCCAGCGCCATGAGAAAGGACAAACCACCCATGAGCCTCTTTGACGAAGACTTGTTTGAAAAGGGTTTGACCCAGCGCAAAGCCACGCTTGGCGCGGACTATGTGCAAAAAAACCTCGACGCTTCGGACGATTTCAACCGGCCGTTCCAGGAAGCGATGACAGCCTGGTGCTGGGGATTTGGCTGGGGCGACGACGCCATCGACGCCAAGACCCGCAGCCTGATGAACCTCGCGATGATCGGCGCACTTGGCAAGATGCAGGAGTGGGAATTGCACTGCAACGGGGCGATCAACAACGGGTGCAGCGTCGAAGAGATTCGCGCCGCCGTGCATATGGTCGCGATCTATTGCGGGGTTCCGCAGGGGTTGGAGTGTTTCCGGGGCGCGCGCAAGGTCTTGAGTGAACGCGGCATGATTTGAGTCTGGGCGTCAGTCGCGAAGGAAGACAGGTCCACATTTGCCGCGACCATCATGGCATTGATCTGGCGCGCGTGACGCTCAGGTGAAAGCAAGTCGTAAGTTGAATGCGTCGATAGTGTAACGCCTTGTCAAATATAACGGAAAACTCAAAACCGTTTGAAACTTACACGGCGAGGTCCCCTTCACAAAGTCCTCAACAATAAATGCCGCGTCCCCAAGCCCCATATTCCATTCTGTTCGCCTTTGGGTATGATCACGCCAAGGGAGGAGGACCCTGGCCAGACACAGGCGCCCCGCGCGGGTGGCTGGTTTGATGGTGATCCTCCGTTCAGTATCGGAACGATCATCGGAGGAACATCCATGTCAGACAGCAAAACCTACCCCCCGTCCACCGACATGGCGCAAAACGCCCATGTGAACGCGGCCAAATATGACGCCATGTACGCGGCTTCAATCGACGACCCTGATGCGTTCTGGGCGGAGCACGGGAAGCGGCTGGACTGGATCAAGCCCTATACCAAGGTCAAGGACAGCAACTTTGCCTTGGGCAACGTTTCGATCAACTGGTTCAGCGATGGCACTCTAAACGTTTCGGCCAACTGCATCGACCGGCATCTGGCGGCGCGTGGGGACCAGACCGCCATCATCTTTGAACCCGATGATATCGGGGAAGCCGCCCGCCACATCACCTACAAGGAACTGCACACACAGACGTGCAAAATGGCAAACGTCCTCAAAAAGCTCGGTGTCGGCAGGGGCGACCGGGTTGTCATCTATATGCCCATGATCCCGGAAGCCGCGTATGCGATGCTGGCCTGTGCGCGCATCGGCGCGATTCACTCGATTGTTTTTGCGGGCTTTTCCCCGGATGCCTTGGGCGCACGAGTGAATGGATGTGACGCCAAGGTCGTCATCACCGCCGATGGCGCGCCCCGTGGAGGGCGCATCACCAACCTCAAGGACAACGTCAATCAGGCGTTGCTGCACGATACGGACGAGGTGAAATGTCTGATCGTGCGTCGCACGGGCCAGCAGATCGCGTTCCGGAATGGTCTTGATTTCTGGCTCCACGAAGAGGCCGAAACAGTCTCTGACGACTGCCAGCCCGAAGAAATGAACGCCGAGGATCCGCTGTTCATCCTGTATACCTCCGGCTCGACCGGGCAGCCCAAAGGGGTTGTGCATACCACAGGCGGCTACCTGACCTTTGCGGCGATGACCCATGAGATCGTGTTCGATTACAAGGACGGCGATATCTTCTGGTGCACCGCCGATGTGGGCTGGGTCACCGGGCACAGCTATATCGTCTATGGACCGCTGGCCAATGGCGCGACGACCCTCATGTTCGAAGGGGTGCCCACCTTTCCCGATGCCAGCCGCTTCTGGCAGGTCTGCGAAGCCCACAAGGTGACGCAGTTCTACACTGCGCCAACTGCGATCCGCGCCCTTATGGGACAGGGCGAAGAGTTCGTCACCAAGTGCGATCTGTCCAGCCTGCGCCTGTTGGGCACCGTCGGCGAACCGATCAACCCCGAAGCGTGGAACTGGTACAACGAAGTGGTAGGCGGCGGGCGCTGTCCCATTGTCGACACATGGTGGCAGACCGAAACCGGTGGCCACCTGATGACACCCCTGCCCGGCGCCCATGCGATGAAACCGGGGTCGGCCATGAAACCATTTTTCGGAGTGCAACCTGTTGTGCTGGAACCTGCCAGCGGAGAGATCATCGACGGCAATGGCGTCGAAGGGGTGCTCTGCATCGCTGACAGTTGGCCGGGCCAGATGCGGACCATCTGGGGCGATCATGAGCGGTTCGAGAAAACCTATTTCAGCGACTATGCAGGCTATTACTTTACCGGTGACGGATGTCGTCGCGACGACGATGGCGATTACTGGATCACGGGCCGCGTCGATGACGTGATTAACGTCTCGGGCCACCGGATGGGCACCGCCGAAGTGGAAAGTGCGCTTGTGGCTCATGCCAAGGTCGCCGAGGCTGCGGTCGTCGGCTACCCCCATGCGATCAAGGGACAAGGCATCTATTGCTATGTCACGCTGATGAGTGGGGAAGAGCCGTCAGAAGAGTTGCGTAAGGAATTGCGCACCTGGGTGCGTCAGGAAATCGGGCCCATTGCCTCGCCTGATCTTGTGCAATGGGCGCCCGGTTTGCCCAAGACCCGGTCGGGCAAGATCATGCGCCGCATCCTGCGCAAGATTGCCGAGGACGATTTCGGCGCACTTGGCGATACCTCGACCCTTGCGGATCCGTCCGTGGTGGATGATCTGATCGAAAATCGCATGAACAAGTCCTGAAAAGCACAAAAGGGGCATGATTCCATGCCCCTTTTGCATTCACTTACGATCGGTTGCGTGGATTACTCCCAGCCCACCTGATTGAAAATCTCCTGAGCCGTTGAAAGGTTTTGCGCCACTGCCGACAGATCCACATCATCTGGCTTGAACAGGCCAAGCGCAGCGACGGACGGGCTCAGACCAACACCCGGTACCGCCGGATATTCGTCATTGCCCGACGAAAAATACTGCTGCGCCTGATCCGACGTGAGGTATTCTAGGAACGCTACCGCATTTTCATAGTTCGGCGCATGTGCCGCGATGCCACCGCCCGACAGGTTCATATGCGCGCCTTCCGCGTTCTGGGCCGGAAAGATCCAGCCGATATTGGCCATCGCATCCTGATCGAGGCCTTTCACGTCCGTGCGCAGGGCGCGCGCGAAATAATAGGTGTTCGAGATCGCGATATCGCATTCACCCGAGACCAGACCGCGCAACTGATCCGTGTCGCCCCCTTGTGGGTCGCGTGCAAAATTGTCCACGACGCCTTGCGCCCAGCCCCGTGCGGCCTCTTCGCCGTGGTTTTCGATCACTGAAGCCAGCAGCGTCTGCGAGTAGACGTTGCTTGAGGACCGATGACATACCATGCCCTTATAGGCCGGATCGGCAAGGCTCAGATAATCGGTCGGCGGGTTTTCAACGCGATCCTTTGCAAAAAAGATGATGCGCGCACGTTGAGAAAAGGCGAACCACTGATTGTCTTCATCTTGCAAATAGGCGGGGATCCGGTCTTCGAGAACTTCGTTTTGAACCGATTGCAGAACGCCTGCGTCCTTGGCGCGCTGCAAACGCGACGTGTCCACCGTCAAAAGTACATCCGCCGGGGAATTGGCGCCCTCGGCTTGCATGCGGGCGATCAACTCATCTGCGTTGCCTTCGATCCGGTTGACCGTAATGCCCGTCAAATCGGTAAAGTCCGAATACAGTCGTTCATCCGTATCGTAGTGACGCGATGAATAAAGGTTGAGTTCCCCGTCCGCCAGGGCGGGTGTTGCGATAAGAAGGGCCATAATGCTGGCGGTCAAACAACGGGACATGTGTTACTCCAATATATCCTGATAAAAACAGTCAATTAATGATTTCAGCCGAGTCGTCAAGCATATCCTACAAAAACACTCAGATAATCGTTGTCGCGTCATATCCGTATATCCAGTCCTGTCGCCCGTGGATCAGATTTGGTAAAATGCGTGCGCCGATTGCCATCGGCCCATAGATCGCAGCCCGGCCAAGCATCGATCCATGATGAAACAAGCGCGCGTTGGATGCAGAGCCCTTTTGCACCCGCGAAGTCCGGCCGATACGCAGATCATGGAACCTGCGAAAGGCAGCGTCCGGCGCGTCCTCGGCATCCAAAGCTGCTGCCAAAATCCATGCGTCCTCAAGTGCTTGCACGGCGCCCTGCGCCATGGACGGCAGCATTGGGTGTGCTGCATCCCCCAGCAAGACCACCCGTCCCTCGTGCCAGCGCGGCAAGGGGGCGCGATCAAACAGCGCCCAACGATTCAAGGTCCCGGCCCGGTCAATCAGCGTTGTTACAACCGGATGCCACCCTGCAAAGGCCGCCTGCGCGTCTGCCTTTTGCCCGACGACGCGCCATCCTTCCGGTGAGGGTTCCGGCATTTCGACCATCCCCACAAAGTTGGCCATTGTCCCTGCGCGCAAGCGCGTTGTGACCGCGTGACGCTTGTCGCCCGCCCAGATGCACGCGCCCGGCGGCGGCGCATGATCCCCCAGCGCGTCAATCGGTACAACGGCGCGCCAGGCCACGTTTCCGGTATAATGCGGTGCGTCCGGCCCGAGCATCTGGGTACGCAGAACCGAGTGCAGGCCATCTGCGCCAATCACGATATCGCCTGTCATTTCGCTGCCGTCCCCGCAGGAAAGCGCGACGCCCGTGCTGCTCTGGGCATAGCCCGTGACAGTAACCCCGGTATGGATCGCCTCCGGAGCCAGATTGCGCAACTGCTCTGCCAGAGCCTCCACAAGATCGGCCCGGTGTATGTGAATATAGGGCGCGCCCCACCGTCGTTCCGCCTCACCGCGCATTTGCAAGCCAAAGACCTTGCGACCGGAGACCCCCATGCGCATTTCGATCTGTTCCGGCTCGAACAATGTGTCCCGGATCAAAGGGATCACACCGAGTGCTTCGAGCACCCGCCATCCATTTGGCGCGATTTGCAATCCGGCTCCGATTTCGCTCAGGGCCGGGGCTTGTTCGAGAACGGTCACATCGTGGCCGCGTTGGGCCAGTGCGATGGCTGACGCAAGCCCGCCGACGCCGCCCCCGACAATCAGTGCCTTCACGATAGCGCTCCCTCAGCCCGCAATTGCGCGCGCGCATCTGCGTCCACGCCCATTTCGGAAAGGATCGCGTCAGCGTCCGCACCGGGTGCGCCGGGCAGTGTCGGCGTGCGCGACGTCGAGCGCCCAAATCGCGGTGCCGGGGCCGCCTGTCGCACGTCCCCCGGCGCTACGTAAACGCCGCGCTGTGCAAGATGCGGTTGCGCTGCCGCTTCGTCCAGCGTCAGAACCGGAGCCACGCACGCATCCGTACCCGCGAACGTCGCGGCCCAGGCATCGCGACTGCGCGTCTTCAAAATCGCCTCAAAGCGCTCTTGCATCGCGGGCCAACTCCTCCGGTCATTCTGATCCGGCAGATCGGCCTGCTGCAACCCCAATCCGTCCAGTAACAGCGCATAAAACTGCGGCTCCAGCGCGCCGACGGCCACGTGACGCCCATCGGCGCAGGTATAACAGCGATAAAACGGCGCGCCGCCATCGAGCCAGTTGGTGCCGCGCTCAGGGTGCCAAATGCCCTGCGCAATCATGCCGTGGAGCAGGCCCATCATTGCGGACACCCCATCGATCATGGCTGCATCTACGACCTGACCCTTGCCCGACACCCCGCGTTCGATCACTGCAGCCAGCAGACCATAGAGCAGGAACATCGTGCCGCCGCCATAATCTGCCACAAGGTTCATCGGTGGTTCCGGCGGCCCATCCGCCGGACCCATCATGCTGAGCGCGCCGGTGGTTGCGAGATAGGTGATGTCATGGCCCGCGATCTGCGCGAGCGGCCCGCTTTGCCCCCACCCTGTCATCCGGCCATAGATCACAGTGTCAGGGCAGTCGTTCGGGCCAAGGTTCAAACGCTCCATCACGCCGGGGCGAAACCCTTCGATCACAATGTCGCAGGTGCCGATCAGTTTTTGCGCCGTCGCATGCCCCGCCTTGGACTTCAGGTTCAACGCGATAGACCGCTTGCCGCGCCGGTTCACGTCGGTTGGGTCGACCGGGCCGGAAGCCCGGTCAATCACGATCACATCCGCCCCAAGATCGGCCAGCAACTGGCCCGCCAAAGGGGCCGGGCCAAGCCCTGCAAATTCAACAACTTTCAGTGTGGCAAGCGGCCCGGTCATCTCATCCTCCCTTTGCCGCGTGATAGGACAGAAAGCACGGGCAAGCTGCAAGTCCCAACATGCTGCGCGCTTAGGCCTGAAACACCGGAAAACTGACGCCGAGTGCCCAGGCGAGCACCAGTCCAAGGGCCAGACCTGCCGCCAAGGGGCCCGAACGCTGCGCTGCCGCATGGCCCATCGTCCCGAATACAAGGTAAAACAGGACCAGTACCGGTGCGATCATGATCAAAAAGAACAGGCCCTCGAAATCCAGCGACACTGCAAAGCCGAGCGACACAAGAAAAGATCCTCGCACGGCGATACGGCGCAGCAGGCCCGCAGTTGCGGTCAGCGTCGTATCGGCAAGCATGTAAGGCAGCGCCCCGGCGATCATCGCAACGATTATCCAAAGACGCTCCGGCGTGGGCCAGAAGTTGGCCGCGTACCGATCCAGTGCAAACCCAAAAAGGGCGGACCAGATTACCAAAAGGCCAAAAGCGGGCCAAGACATAGGCCCGAACGGAATGCGCCACAGCCTTAAGAGCACCAGTTGAATCGCGCCAAAGACAAACAGGTGGAGCACAAGATAGTCGGCGACCAACACCGGCAGGATCCCGACATTGAGAGGAACAGCCACCAGCGGAGCAATCACCATTGGCAGGATCAGGGCAATCGCAAGCCGCTTCCGGCTCAGGGTTGTGTCGGGCAGGGTGCACACGGGCAAATACCGCGCGATACTGCGAAACAGAAAAACAAGACCGAACAGAAGTCCCAAAATCGCCCAGCCAGTGGGCCATATCCGCACGTCAGAGCTGCGCCCGTATGCAACATCCAGCCAGTTCACCGCCTCAGCCCGCCCGACGCGGCTTTGCAAGACGGAAACATGTTCGCTGAACGGCGCTGCAACTGCGCGGCGTGACACATTGCCCGCCTTCACCGTTTCGCCCTCCTCTGCGTCTGCCGGTGCGACCATCTGCACGGCCTCTCTGGCAAAGCCACGCAGTCCGGCCTCCCATGCGCCCGAGATAAGCAGCAGGTTGGTCGGGGTGGTCGCGTCGATGGCCTTCGAGAAAGCCGAAATCAGGACAATCGGGCCGATATCGTCCCGTTCGGCAGCCACGCGGACCAGAATATCCGTCGCCATGGAGTGGCCGATCAACGCCACTGGCTGGTCGGTTTCAACGGCGTCAATGACGCTGTTGGTTTGGGCCATCAACAACCTTGTGGTGCCGTCCAACACGGTCACGTCCCCCGACATCGGCGTCGGGTTTCGGCCGTGTCCCAGATAATCGAAGGCGAAAACGCGGTACCCTGTCCGCGCCAGAGGCAACGCATACCCCTGCATCATCTGTTGCGATCCGGCAAATCCGTGCGCGATGACAACAGTCGGGCCATTGCCGTCGGGCGTCGAATATTCCGTGACGGGCGTCTGACCCACGTCGAACTGCGATATCGAGACGGTATGCCGTGCAGTTTCCAGCACCCAAAGCGAGATCATCGTCATCGCGATGGCAATAATTGCTCTCACTTTCATCAGCTTCTTGTGGCCCCCGTTATAGTTGGAAAACTGTGTCGCATGCCAATCATGTCAAGCAAAGCGATCCGTAGTGGTCCACGGAGCGAGGCACGCCAAAAGGCGCCTGAATGCAAAACATTGCGACGCGACACGGTTTTCGACGGCCATAAACTCTACCAGTCCAGACTTGCATTCGGGTCCCGCAAGGCTTGCAGCCGTCGGGCCGCATGCATCGCGAATTTCTGGACCATCACCTTACGACGGGCCGCCGCAATCTTGTTTTCCGGCGCCACGCGAACAATCTCCGCGTCATATGCGTCACCGATCATCACCCCGGTTTCATCTGGCAGTATGTCAACCGGAAACGTGGAGTCTACTGCCCAGAAAAATCTGTCGCACCACTCCAGATACCCCTCCCATTTCTGGTCTGACATTAAATCGGCGCGGCTGGATTTGCATTCCACCACCCAGATTTCCCCCTTGGGACCGAGCGCAATGACATCAACACGAAGGCCGCGGGCCGGAACAAACTCTTCGACGGTGACCCATCCCAGAGATGCTAAATGGCGGGATACACCACGGGCCAAAAGCTGGCCCGGTGTGGGAATGGTGGGATCAGGTATGTTTTGCATGACCCAGTCTTACGAACAAACCCTGAACACTGGCAAGGCGCTGCTGTTGAACGCCCAAGAAAATTCGTACGAATTTTCTTGGGCATGCAAACGGAACCGGTCCGCATTCGGCAGAAAACGTGAAAAACATGCATTTGTGACCTTGAAGTAAAACCAAATGGTGTCATATTAAATAAAACCAAAAGGTACTATTTCATATGCAATCAGGAGACCCCATGACCGATACCGCACAGAACGTGTTCCGTGCTTTGGCCGACCCGACCCGACGAGACATCCTGCGCATGCTGGGCCGCGATGCTATGACAATTGGCCAGGTCGCCGGCCAATTCGACATGACGCGGGCTGCGATAAAAAAACACCTGACCGTGCTCAATGATGGCGGCCTGATTACAGTCGAGGCACGCGGTCGCGAGCGGATCAACAAGTTCAACCCGGCAGGGCTCGCCCCCGTGTTGTCCTGGCTCGAATACTTCGACCGATTCTGGGATGACCGTCTCGCCGCCCTCAAAACAACCATTGACAAGGACACAGCATGACCGCCACGAATCTCACTAAAACCATATACCTTGCTGCACCGCGCACCAAAGTCTGGGACTATCTCACCCAGCCTGAACATCTGGCCAAGTGGTTTCATGCGCCCAAGGCACCCATGATCGAAGGGCAGAAGCTGGAAATGTTCGGAACGGAAAGCGGCGATCTGCTGATCTGGGGCACCGTCAGCAAAGCGCAAAAGCCCGATTACCTTGAATACACGTTTACGGTCAAACCCATGGGCGACACTGTCAGCATCGTCAAATGGACCCTCACCGAGGTACCGGGCGGAACGCAATTGTCGCTGGTTCACGAGGGACTCCCGCAAGATGCCGAGGCTTTTGGCTTGATCATTTCGCTGGACAAGGGCTGGGACGATCACCTCATGCGGATGCGCACACATGTGCACGACCCTGCATGATCGTTGCGCATGAACCTTGGCGCCACCGTCCGGCCCGAGACGACGGTGCAAGCCATTGGGGTTCGTTTTTGAAATTTAGGCAGCACACCCATTAATTCTTGTTTGATTGCATAGTTTTGTGATTCAGTTTCGTTCAAACAACGGGCGGGAGGATACAAGTGGCGCGATCAGACATGACCGATCTGGAATGGGAGTTCATCAAGGCGACCTTGCCGACCAAAACACGCGGCAAGAAACGGGTTGATGATCGCCGCGTGATCAACGGCATTTTCTACGTCCTGCGCACCGGCATCCCTTGGGCTGACCTACCCAGCGAATACGGCCCGCCGACAACGGTCTACAACCGGTTTAACCGCTGGAGCTATGCGGGCCATTGGGACCGGATCATGGACGCCATCGCCGATGCGCATAACGTTGACATGGTGATGGTCGACGGGACCAGCGTGCGCGCGCATCATTCCGCCGCGACGCTAAAAAAAAGACCCGCGCCGCTGTTTAG
>NZ_JAIMIA010000120.1 GCF_019966495.1 Tateyamaria pelophila
ACATCACGCAATTTCCTGTCGATGATCAAACTGGCATCCGTCAGGCTGTGGATCGAGTTTTATGAGTCCGCTGCCTAAAACAGAGATACAGAGCATGACGGCTTCGCGCGCAAGACAGTTTTTGTCCGGAAACAAAGCGGCGTGTCTTGCCGTTGGGTTTTCCGCACTTTTGGCGATCGTCTTGGTGGGGCAACCTGTGCTGGCGCAATCTTCCGTTCTCAGGGGACAATTGCGGGATCTGCCCGAGCAAGCCGAAGAGGCATACGGATTTCGGGAAGGATCTTTTATCGTTGCGCCAATACCGTTCCAGAACCCGACTTTGGGCACTGGTTTGACGCTGGGTGCAGGATATCTGTTCAAGGCTGACGAGGGATCCAACACTTCCACCCTGGGCTTTGGCGGGCTCAAAACGTCCAATGGAAGCAAGGCCTACGCACTTGGCGCGAACGTTTCCCTCTCCAACAACAAATGGCGATTTCTCGCTTTGGCCGGCAAGGCGGACATCAACTACGATCTGTTTCTGGGGGATGCAGAAATCCCTGTGCAGCAAGACGGAGAATTCTACCGGCTTGGTGTTTTCTATGGCGTTGCACCAAATCTGTCTTTCGGGGTTGCCGGACAAGCGTTGAACACAACGCTGAAACTGGATGGCGCCGGGGGCCTGCCAGATGGACTGATCCCAAATCCCGGGCTCTCAACCTATCAATTGGATTTGGTTGCGGACTGGGACCGCAGGAACGACAATATATATCCAACCTCCGGATCACATTTGGTGGTTACCCTTTCGCAAGCCGAGGCCAGGTATGAAGGCGGTCGTGATGATCGCTTTGGCAAGGCCAAGGCCCTTTACGACATTTATTTTCCGGTTGGACAGGCCGACGTGATTGCAGGCAGGCTGGCGGCCTGTGGTGCTGGAATGGACGCCCCGTTTTTTGAAAAATGCGCTTTGGGGGCTGTCGACAATTTCCGCGGCTTCCCCGCAACCGAGTATATCGGCACACGGCTTGTGTCTGCGCAGGCCGAGTATCGGGGGCGCATAAACAAGTGGCTTGGATATGTCGCTTTCGCCGGTGTTGGCGCGGTTTCCGGTCTTTATGATAACACTCTGAATTCCTCGCTGAGAGTCGCGGGGGGCGTTGGCACACGGATCCGGTTGTCACAAAAACAAAAACTGGACTATGCCATCGACGTGGCCTTCAACAACCAAAGTGACACGATACTCTACATTTCAATCGGGCAGCGCTTCTGAGAGGCGGGCACCGGCTTAAAAATGTGACTGCTTCGTGGAACAGTTCGCGCGGCGCGCTTTTTGCGCGCTCCATAGTACATGATCCTTCCGGACCATTCCGCACGTTTGAACCCGTAGGCATCAACGTCCGATAAGGACCAAAGCCGCGTACATGATTCTGACCATAGCAAGACGGCACCGTATCCGGATCATCCTCGACATCCAGAACGATCTTGTGCCGTGCGCGTGCAGGAGACCCCGATCAGGCGGCCGCATCCAGAGCTGGACGCAGAGACAGAATTGTGAATCCCCGTGATCTTCATGTCGGCCCAACTCCACGTTGTCAGCCTCAACGGGCAATCACGATGTCCGCACGCAGCCCCCCCAGCCGTTCACTCCGCCCCAACCGCAACGCCCCACCGTGCGCTCGTGCAATATCCGCAGTGATCGCCAGACCCAGCCCAACCCCAGAACCCTTGTCCTGGTTGCGGGCCAGATCAAGGCGCACAAAAGCGCGCTGTGCATCCCCGCGTTGCTCCTTGGGAATACCCGGACCATCGTCTTCGACACGAAACCGTAGCGACTTTTCAGTAATGGTCACTGAAACTTCGGCGCGGTTGCCATAGCGCACCGCATTGCTGACAAGGTTATCCAGCGCACGCCGGGTTGCGATGGGGCGCAGCATCGCCGTTCCGCTGCCCTCGACCGTGTACAGCGTCACCGGCTGCCCGGCACGCTTGGCGTCCTTGACCAGCAAACGCGCAAGCTCTGCCGGATCGATGTCTTCGGGTTCTCCTTCGCTCTCGCCCGCCGCAAAACTCAGAAAGGCGTCGATCATTTGCTGCATTTCGGTAACGTCCTGTTCCAGCGGGATGCGATCTTCATCGTCGAGCATGGACAATGCCAGCTTCATGCGGGTCAAAGGCGTGCGCAAATCATGGCTGACACCGGACAACATCAATGTGCGCGTCTCGATCTGACGTTCGATCCGGTTGCGCATATCCACAAAAGCCGTTCCAGCCGCGCGCATTTCCGCAGCACCGGCCGGGGTATATGGCATGTGCCGCCCACGTCCAAAGGCCGTCGCCGCCCGCGCAAGACGTTTGATCGGGCGCAATTGGTTGCGTAGATAGATAAAGGCAATCCCCGTCACCAGAATGCTAAAAAACACCATATTGACGAGCAATTGGTGCGGATTGGTGGCCGAGATCCGGCGACGATCAAATATAACCTCCACCGGACCGCGTGGATCGTCCACGATCAACCGCACGATATCATTGTTGTAAAGATCGTAGACTTCGATTTGTGGCAGTTTTTCACTCAGGTAATCGACAACGACCACACCTGCAAAATCATACCAGAGGCGTGTGTTCGGCTCTTCCAGCGCGGAAGGATCAACAACCGTCACACTCATTTCCAGAGCCCCGGCAACGTAGGGCAAATTGGCTTCATCCGCCGCCAAGACCATTTCCAGTTCGCGAATGACCGTGTCGGACATCTGTTTGGTAACGCCTTCGAAATGGCGCTGCACAAAGATCACCGACACCACGATCTGCACCACTACCACCGGCAGCAGCAGGCTCAGGGCAGCACGGCCATAAATCCCGCGCGGAGCACGGGGAAAATACTGTTTGAGCCAGGCAAACGACATGAGATAGAGCCTAGCGATGCCCATCAGAATGCGAAAGGCCAGACCGTGCAAGCTCCAGACGATTTCAACCCCATTGTCGGAATGGCAGAGGTTCTGACTGCAAATGTACGGCGCATCGTGGCACCCAACCCCTCGCCCATGACCTACCGCGGCACCAATACATATCTGGTGGGTACGCAGGACCTGGCCGTGATCGACCCCGGACCTTTGGATATAAGCCACCTCGAGGCGATCCTGGCGGCCTGCGACGCAACTCAACGGATCACGCATATCATGGTCAGTCATACCCATCTGGATCACTCACCCCTGGCAAAACCGCTGTCAGAGCGCACCGGCGCGCCTGTCTGGGCCTTTGGAACGGCGCAGTCCGGCCGCAGCCAGATCATGGACACTCTGGCGGCTTCCGGCCTGACCGATGGCGGCGAAGGTATCGACCATGCATTCGTACCCGATCATGTGCTGCAAGATGGCCAATCCCTGGAGGGTGACGATTGGCGGTTGGAAGCAATTCATACGCCTGGTCACCTGGGCAATCATATATGCATGGCACTGGGCGATCTGTGCTTTACGGCGGACCACGTGATGGGGTGGGCAAGTTCGCTCGTCTCGCCACCAGACGGCGACCTCACGGATTTCATGGCGTCTTGCGCGCGGTTACAGGAACGGGACTGGCGCAGATTTTTCCCCGGCCACGGTGCGACGATCGACGCGCCGCATGCTCGCCTCGAATGGCTGATCCGGCACCGCAAAAGCCGCGAAACCGCCATTCTCGACGCGCTCGGCACAACACCCGCAACGGCGAGAACGCTGACCCAGGCGGTGTACACGGACACCCCCACCGCGCTGCTGCCCGCAGCCGAGCGAAACGTGCTCGCGCACCTCATTGATTTAATGAATAAATCCAAAATCAAAGCGCTTGGCCCGCTGAATTCAGACGCCAGATTTTCGCGGCTTTGACAGCGAAGCAATTTTTCGGTTCGCAAGGCGCAATCCCTCTGGACGACACAAAATACCCTTGCTATACGGCGCAAACCGTTCCGGCGTAGCTCAGCGGTAGAGCAGTTGACTGTTAATCAATTGGTCGTAGGTTCGATCCCTACCGCCGGAGCCAATTCTCTTATTTTTCTCAATAAAATAAGAGGTTTGGGTAAAAGCCCAATTTCCTACGGGCCTACCTGCGGGCCATTCCGAAAACGGTAGGTGCGTCCGGATCGGCAGCGCGTCGCTCTCAACCTGCGCCTCGAATTCGTCCTCCGGGACGTTGGCGACGCGGGTGGCGGTCTTGGCCTGACGGGGTGACATGCCAGCCTCGCGGGCAGCGTTTCCCCGGCTGCCGGGGCCGCCTCCGGCCCCAGCACTTGCATCGTGCTGGTTTTTCGCAGGCTGTATCTGCCGGAGCAGTTCGCCGGATCGGCGGACGGCGCGCGCCCTAATCCGGGCGGCCATCTTGAGCATCGTTTCGTCCTCGGCCTGCTTCGCATAGCTGGCGAGGGCGGCGGCCTCCGCGTCCCGCATCTGGCGGGCTTCGTGAAGGTCTTTCGGGGGCAGGACTTCGGAGCCGCCCACCTTTTCCGGGTCGGAAAAGCTGCGCTCGCCGTTGCGCCTGATTTCTCCCCGCTCCTGCGCGGCGTCGTATTCCTCGGCCAGCCGCATTTCGGCGCGATCCACCATGTCGTTGACTGCGCGATCCACAATGCCGGGGTCAGCGGCTTCCGCGTCGCGCATCTGGCGGGCTTCGTGCAGGTCTTTGCGCGGAATGATCTCTTCCACCTTCATGTTCCCGTCGGAAACATGAGCGCCCTGCTTGCTGATTTCGCCCCGCTCCTGCGCAGCGTCGTATTCCTCGGCCAGCCGCATTTCGGCGCGGGCGCGGATCGAAAGGGCATGTGCCTGCGCGCGGTGAAGGCCAAGATCGGCGGTGGTGGGCTTCCTAACCTCGTCGGCATCGCCAACGGGGTCGGCGGCGGTGGCGGGTCCGGAAAAGCCGTCGTCGCCTTCAACGGCTTTTCCGCGCTGACCGTTCGCGCGAACCTCCCCCCCACTCCTGCGCGGCTGGGAAGCCCACTGGCGGGCGGTTCCGGTATTTGGGCTGTTGGGCCGCCTAGCGGGCCTTATGCCCGCCAGCGGCCCGCACATCGCGCGAGAGGCCAAAAGAGAACGAAAGTGGGTTTTCAAAATCCTGAAAAACGCGGATATGCTGGGCGGCTGCGGCCCCGCCGAAAGGTCTTGCAAGACACGGTCCCTACGAAATCCTAACTGTAGGCAAAAGACGGGCGAGACTATCGGCCGGTAGGTGGCGGCATTCTAGCGTAACGCCCATTATATGCCAGAAAGCATCCGTGAAATACGCAGCGCATACCGATCTGTCATGCCCGAAATGAAATCGGCCATGGCATGCAAGGCCTGCTCCGCACTCGTAATTCCTCGAAGATCAAGCAGCAGCGCTCGCGCCACCTGCTTTGAATGATCGTCTAAACTGTTCTGGTCCCATGTGTTAGCGGCAAGCTGCTCGTAAACGGGCAGGATACCTGATAGGACGTTGCTGATGATCTGATGGCCGGACACCTCCAACTCGGTCTTTCGCCGGGCAGTGAAGATCCTCTTATTGGAGAGACTTTTGATCTCCTCAAACTGCTTAGCCAGCTTCCCTGCCTCGACCAACGACTTAGAAAAGGTGCCTGTCATAATCGCACTATAGTTTGCCTTAAAGGCTTCAAGGCAGCTTTCAATTCCCTTTCCGATGCTCACGGCTCTTAAAAAGGCAATTTGCTCAGCCTCGCTCATGTTCGAGGTGTCCCGGTTGGGATTGCCAGCAAGATCAAAGAGCGCTTCACGCACAACATCAAACTGTAGTTCGCCGGTCGTAAAAGCGTCTTCAAGATCGACAATATTGTAGCAAATGTCGTCTGCTGCCTCGACCACGAACACCAAGGGGTGTCGATGCCACCAAGTATTCGACTGGACTTCAGCTTTTGTCAGGTTGAGCGTTTCAGCGACTTCTTCAAAAAGAGGAAGTTCAGAGTTGAAAATTCCAAATTTCTTTGCCCCGAAGTATCCATCTTTCTTGTAAGCCACGTCCGAAAGGCTCTTCTTGGTTTTGGCACTTAAGGGATACTTCATGAAGGCGCCAAGCACCGCCTTCGACAGTCGCATGCCGCCATTGTTGCGATACATTTCAGTTCTGGCGATGATACGAAACCCCTGCGCATTCCCTTCGAATGCGCAGAACTCTTCCTGCAAGGCCGGGTCAAGTTCTGCGAAGATGCCCTCGGGGTTTGCAAACTTCCCCGAGAACCATGCACCAATCGCGTTCTCGCCGGAATGTCCGAACGGCGGGTTGCCGATGTCATGTGCCGCGCAAGCAGCCTGAACGATACTGGCCAGACTGTTTTCTTCGCCCTTCTCGATGTTCTCTTCTTGAACCAGCCATTTTCCGATTGCTGTCGCCAGTGTTCGTCCGACGGCGCCGACTTCGATTGAATGGATCAGACGGTGGTGAACATGGTCATGTTCATAGAGCGGCTGCACTTGCGTTTTGTTGGCCAGGCGCCGAAAAGGCTCCGAGAAAACGATCCGGTCGTAGTCTTGTATAAAGATCGGCCTTTCCAGTTGTTCCGAATACTCGGGGTCGAGCAGCCGTTCATTTGACAGCAGGGTATTCCATTCCATCACAATAGTCCTTCGCTCATTCAAACCGGCCGCCGCTTCGTTATCCTAATGCTGGTTTGCGCACAAAAGAAACCGTTATGCACCACGCAACAAAGCTCGGCTGTCCGCGCTCTCAACCATCGGCTAAGATTTAAAGTAGATTGAATTGGCTTGGGAAAAAGCATCGGCCTGAACTCTTTTTCGAACCTCGCTCGGCCAAACTGAGAACTACCCTAACCGCTAGATCGGCCCATAAAAAGACACAAGTCTGGCTCTGGAACCTTTTGCTGAAACTGCCAGTGCGTTAGCGTTCTTTCAACCCGCATTCCCCAAGTAACTGGAGGATTTCATCCCGCTGATGACCAGTAACGTGTTATATTTCAGCATGTTATGGAGATGTGAGGTGGTGGATCATGGATCACCTAGAGGGTGCAAGGGAAACGGGTGATGTTCGGCTCGGATTTGATCGGCGGGTGCGTCTGGAATTTCATGGCTCGAAGATCAGTTCCGACGGTGGTCTGTTGCTGTTCAGGGAATTTGACGAAGTGCTTGGCCTGCACGACATTGCTGGTGGGTTTTTGAGAGACCCGCGGACGGGTCACAATCGTCTGCATTCCCTGGTTGGCCTGCTGCGCCAGTCTGTCTTCGGTCGGCTGGCCGGATACGAGGATGTGAACGACGCCGACCGTCTGTCGCTCGATCCGGTGATGCGCCAGATCGTTGGAGGTCGTGCCGTCGATGCCAAGGCTGCGTCCGCAAGCCAGATGGGTCGGTTCGAGACCGATGTGCTGGCGAAGGCCGATAACCGCGCAGCGATGGCTGATTTGTCTGGGAAGTGGATCGACAAGGTTCATGCGTCTGCCCCACCCAAATGGATCACGCTGGACATGGACAGTTCAGTCAGCCCGACCCATGGCGCGCAGGAGGGCACGGCCTGGAACTGTCACTTCGGCTGCATGTGCTATCACCCGCTATTCGTCTTCAACCAGGTCGGCCACCTCGAACGCTGTGCCTTGCGCCCTGGCAATGTTCATAGCGCCGACGGATGGGAAGCGGTACTTGAAACCAGTCATTGCGCGATACGCAGACCGTCATCTGATGCGGTTCTTCCGGGCCGGTGCCGCCTTCGCCATTCCGGACCTTTACGAGCTGCTCGAAGCCGAGGGTTATTTCTACGCCATCCGTCTACGTGCCAATCGTGTCCTTCAGGGCAAGGTTGCCCATCTGCTTAAGCGCCGGGTCGGTCGTCCGCCGAACAACGTTCGTCGCCTATTCGGTGACTTCGAGTATCAGGCGGCGTCCTGGGACAAACCAAGACGGGTCATCGCAAAGGTGGAATGGCATCCCGGCGAGTTGTTCCCGCGCGTCGGCTTTGTTGTCACCAACCTGCCAATGAAACCAGACTGGATCATCCTCTTCTACAATCAGCGAGGCACCGCCGAGCAGCACATCAAAGAGGGCAAGCAGGCGATCAACTGGACGCGCCTGTCCTGCAAGGGCATGGCGCAGAACGAGGTGCGGCTCCAGCTTCATGCACTTGCTTACAATCTCGGCGTCTTCCTGCAGGGCGTTGATCTACCCGAAGAGATAGCCGATTGGTCGCTGACCAGCCTTCAGACCCGGCTCATCAAGATTGGCGCAAGGGTCGTGCGTCACGCCCGTGCAATCACCTTCCAGCTTGCTGAGGTCGCGGTTCGCGGCGACCTATTCCGCTGCATTATGGCGGCCATTCATCGCTTGCGCGCTCCTCCGGTTCCCGCATGAGGATGTCAGCTATAAAACCTGAACGAAAGTGGCTCGGTTGGTCTGTCCAATCGGGTGTCGAACGGAGCAAAATCCGGGTCGGCCCTGTCGCCGGGACCATAAATCCCATTCAGCTCGTGCATCGGATGCCCGAACCGCGGTCCAGCGTGGCCAAGAGGCTTGATCCGTCCGCAGAACGGCGGCAACATAAGATTGACGGCGTTCTACTTGGGGAATGTCGGTTGGGAGATATCGGAAGAAATGGACGAACGAATTTTACTCTTTCTGCACCCACCCAAGACCGGCGGGTCAAGTTTAATTAAAAATATTTATGATCAATATGCCTCGCCGAACTCTGGAACACTTCCTGACCAGCTTTACCATGATGGCGTTTTGTATTATCCTGGAGAAGGTTTCTTTGTCGACGCGTGCTCAGAAATTCCAGAATCAGTTTTTGAGGTCTTGAAAAGAGATGATTTAAAATGTGTCGTGGGTCACTTTTGCTATGGCATTCATAGAATTATTCCGCGCGTTACAACGTATGCCACAATCCTTCGTCACCCGCTGGACCGCGTGTCGTCGCTTTACAGACACCTTTATAAGGATCGCTCCCTATCGATCCGCCAATTTGTCGAAAAAGAGCCTTGGCCCGGTGTTGACAATGACCAAACGCGCCGTATTGCTGGAGGCATTCACTTGACGGGAAGCTGCACTGACGAGACTCTTGAAGTTGCCAAAGAGAATCTTACGAAGAGATTTGAAGTTGTTGGCACAACAGAGAACATGGCTGTTACCCTAGAATCTTTTCGGAAGACGTATCGTTGGAAAAACGAAGTGTATTCATATTTATCCGGCCATGATCCTGATGGTGATCAGTTTGAGCTCGATGACATATCAAAAGAGATAATCATGAAAAAAAACGAATTTGACGAACGCCTTTACTCTTTTGCCATAAGTAGTCGGTCCTGAACATCACGCAGCGAGGGCCTTCAGGTCGCATTGAGAACTGTCGGCACCGCCTTTCGCCCCGAGGATCGCCATCAGGACCACCAGGATTTCGGCTCAAAGTATAAGCTGGCAAAGGCATTTCTGCGATGGTCACGTGATCATAGCGCATCTGATTTGAGCGAGGCAGAACGAGAACAGTGGATAAAGCTCATCACAGGGGTCAATAGCGCCTTAAAGTAAACTAAGCGCGCTTACGGAAATTCTAATCTGATTTATGTTTTGGCAACAACGGCGGCAAAGTTTGAAAATTTATCTTTGGCACATCTTTCAAAGACTCGATGACACCGACAAACTTAGGAACAGTAGTGTCCACGCCTTCACTAGAAATTCTGTTTCGGGAGGATGCATCATCAAGTTGTATTGAGAGTGATAGCACCATTTCAAAAATAGGCTTCCACAATGCTGACTAAAGCTACGTGTTTAACAGCACGAGCGCCGTTGCTGCCGTGGTATCTGGACGCCCCGCGAATGGTCCAAAAAGCTGGATCGTTGAGCATACTGAGCAGGCTTACGGTGACTGGGAGGCTGCGCAACTACAAGCTGTTGATCAGGAAGGCTAGTGTTCTACGCCCGACTTAAACTTCCCATCCTGCATCGGGTTCAGAACATAGGCTAAGTGGTCGCTGCCTTATCAGCCTTGGGGGCCGACCCAATCAAGTGTTAGACTAGAAACGCCTTGATCAAAGAAGCCTTAAAACGGTTGATCCAAAGGCCCGACCTATGGGACCTCTCGTGCGTGGTATCGTAGGTCAGTTAGGGAGTGTATGCATACGGATGTTTAAACATGAGAACCGCAACTGGGTCGAATTTCGCAGGCTACCTTGTCTGCGCGAAGTCGATTATCACCCAGTTTATGGAGACGACGAGTTTGCGGACCTAGACTATTACGGTCAAATAATCCAAGCCTGTTAAACGACCATAGAAAAAACCAATACCTATTCAGACTCAATCTCCTGATAGACAGCACCGGCATCAAAGCGGAGGGCGAAGGTGAGTGGAACGCGCGCAAGCATGGCGGGCCCAAGCGCCGCCTCTGGCGCAAGTTACACATAGGAATTGACGAAGAAACGCCGGAAGTGCGGGCCGTGGAGGTCACGACCAGCAATGTCGGTGACGCACCGATGCTGACGGAGTTACTCGATCCGACATCCCCCAAGTGGCATGCCGGTCGTCGTCAAGGTCGCCTGATCAGGCGCGTAGATCAAGCATTTTGCGGTCCTTGAGGCGCGCATCGCTGCGGAGGCAGCTGGAACTGTGCGGATCAAGCTGCGAATCCGCCTCATCCTGGCCTGGCGCCCCCGTTTTTCAGCGCGACGGGCAGACCTGTCCTGCTGCTTTCGTCCCGTTTGGTTCTGGGTCGCGATCACGCGCATGACGGCGGCGCTCGCAAGCGTTGGATCGCGGCAAGGATGGCGCGCACCATCGGGCCGGTCACCGCGACCTCGGCAAGTTGAAACGTGATGGCTCGGGCATGGCGCACGACCCGAGCGCCGATCTTGATCAGCTTGAGCTGCAAGCTGGTCAACGACCAGTCGGCCATTTCCTCGGGTAGCTCGATGCAGCGCAGGAAGGTGGCCAGGTTGTAGGCCAGCGCGTGCAGTTGCAGCCGCACTTCGTTGTCGCGGAACCGCTTGCACGATAGGCGCGTCCAGTGGAAGGCATATTTGCCCTCTTTGATGTGCTGCTCGGCGGTGCCACGTCGATTGTAGAAACGTGTGACCTCGTCCGGCTCCATGGGCAGGTTGGTCACGATGAAGCCGATCTTTGGAAACAGCTCGCCCGGATGCCATTCGATCTTGGCGACGACACGGCGCGGCCTGTCCCAGGATGCGGCCTGATACTGGAAGTCTTCGTAGAACCGCTTCACTTTGGTCTTTGAAGGCCGCCCCACAGGCCGGGTCAACCGGTGAGCGATGCAGCCTTCCAAAACTGCGTTCTTCTTCATCCGGATGGCATAGAAATAGCCCGCCTCTTCGAGCCGCTCATAGAGTGCCGGGATCGCGTAGGCGGCATCCGCCCGAAAGAAGCGGCCCCCAATGTTGCGACCAGCATAGCGGGCGATGACCGGATCGAGGACGTCTCGCCAACCGTCGGCACTGTGGACATTTCCATTGCGCAGCGCGCAGCGTTCCAGCATGCCGAACTGGTTGAACAGGAAGTTCGGGTGATAGCAGGTGCACTCGAAGTGCCCATTCCAGGCGGACCCTTCCTGATCGCCATGGGTGGGACTCACGGAACTGTCCATGTCCAGCACGATATACTTCAGCCCGTTGCGGTCATGGAACCGGTCGATCCATTGCCCGTTCAGATCGGCCAGCGCCGCCCGGTTCTCCGGCATGGCCAGCGTCTCGGTCTCGAACCGCCCCATCTGCGAGGCCGAGGCTGCCTGCGCATCGACGGCACGGCCACCGACAACTTGGCGCATGACGGGATCAAGAGCCAGTCGGTTGGCGTCGTTAACGTCCTCGTAACCCGCAAGCCGACCATAGACCGATTGTCGAAAAAGCCCGTCAATCCGGTGAACGATGTTCGTGCCACGGCGGCCGTCATTGAGCGCACCCGACGCAAGATCAGACAGCCCGAGCACGTCATCGAACTCGCGCATCACCAGAAGGCCGCCGTCTGAACTGAGCTGTGTGCCGCGAAATTCCAACCGCACCCGGCGGTCGAAATCCACACAATCTGCCCGCTGCGCGCCCGCACCCTCTGGGTGAACCATAATCCGCCACCTTCAGCCCGATTAACATGCTGAAATATAACACGTTACTGGCAATCGGAGGTGCGAAAACGTCAAGCTACTTGGGAAATGCGGGTTACGAAAAGATTGAGAAATGGAAGTCGCGCACACTTGATGCCCTTAAGCAAACACAAGCGGATGGCATACATTGGGTTTTGTTCAGGCACGGGCATAGCACTTCCCGGCAGGGCGCACAGACCGCTCGCTCCGTTGTCCGCGGGATCATGCGTTCCAAGGAGGCTACCCCTTACATCGTCCGTCGGGAGTGCATTCAGCAGCCCTCAGTATTTTTGGCCGCGATCCGCCCAATGACCTAAAGCCGCAGATCGCGTGGAGGTCTTGCGCCCGAATGACGGCGGTCATGTGCTTGGCGACTGGCGGGAATGGTGCGGCGATCGCCAGTGGTTGGAAGTCGTCTAGGAACGCGAGCACTTCCGACAGCAACGCTTGCGAGTGGCAGAGACGGCATGCCCATAAGAGGCCCTGAGCAGGCCGCCAATGGGTGTCTCACCAATTCGCGCCGACAACGGAGGCCCCCTAAATTTGCGGCACCGCCTGCCAGCGGGCCGCACATAGCCGCAGAGGTGCATTTGAAAACCAAACCGGGTTTGCGATTTCGAGAAAAACGCGGCAGTCCCGGGCGGCGGCGACCCCGCTACAAACCCGCCCGTGGAGCGGCCCCTACTTGTTTCGGCCTAGCGCACGGTCGCAGCTGGGCCATTCCGCGGTAGCGGCATGTGCGTCAACGGTCAGCATCACAACGATCCAGCCTTGGGCAAGTGTTGCAAATCGCGGTTAAGACTTATCGTAATCAAGCGGGCCGCATTGGCGTTGCGGCCCATGAGCGCGATCTGCACCATTTCCGCCTTGGCCTTTGCGTCCATCCATGTCGCAGAGGTCAG
>NZ_JAIMIA010000121.1 GCF_019966495.1 Tateyamaria pelophila
AATTCTCTGTTGGTAGGTGGGAGGCGGCAGAACCGGACTGAGCAGCACTCCAAGAATTGGGGTTCAGAACCGGCCCAGACCGGACCTTGGCCAAACATGTTGTATGCTGCGATGCGGCCCGTCGAACCTGCCGTTCGCTGCATCTGCAAAATCAGAAAGGAGCCGAATGCACGCAGTGCGGACTTTTCGGTCGTTCGCTCAGATTTTCCAAATGGCGCATTCAGCCGCCTTCGGACGCTCGCTGACGTCGTCGACCGGGCCTTTTGACCCTTCGCAATAGACCCAACGACACATTTTCTGGTACAGACAACAAACAGACTAAGGATATCGTCCGCATGGAGATCGATATACGCGCTTGGCTTGAAGGTCTCGGGCTTGGCGAATATTTCGTCGCCTTTGAGGAGAACCGTGTCGATGGGCAGGTGCTCGCTCATCTTACGGCTGATGATCTGAAGGATATCGGTGTCACCGCGGTGGGACACAGACGCAAGCTGCTGGAAGCGATTGCAAGCCTCGGTGCTGATGATCAACCAGATGAGGCCGTTGCAGTTGGTGCGCAGGACCCTGGGGCAATTGCGCAGCAACAAACGGGCGAACGACGGCAAGTGACGGTTCTGTTTGCTGATTTGTCTGGGTTCACCCGACTGTCATCGTCAATAGATTCTGAGGAAGTGCATGAGTTACTTGCTGTCTATTTTGAAGTAGTCGATGGACTCATCCGCGATTTCGGAGGAACAGTTGACAAGCATGTCGGCGACAGCGTGATGGCCGTATTCGGCGCGCCAGTATCGCATGGGAACGACGCGGAAAGAGCTGTCCGCGCAGCAGTCGCGATTCAGGAGGCAATGCCCGGCATTTCGGAGCGCATTGGCCGCCCTTTGGAGGCCCATATAGGGATTGCCAGCGGAGAAGTCGTAGCGAGCGGATTCGGATCAGACAACCATTACACGGTAACCGGAGATTCCGTGAACCTTGCCGCAAGGCTTACAGACAAGGCGCTGGCAGGCGATGTGTATGTCTCTGAAATGGTCCGTCGGGCTGTTGGAACCGCACTCGCAGCAACTAATATGGGAGAAATCTCGGTGAAGGGGCTGGCCGTCCCGGTTCGTGTTTATTCAGTGCACGGAAGCCAAACCTCGTCTGATGCGCCTCCTGACCGCCCGTTCGTAGGCCGATTGGCAGAAACCCGGCAGTTCAGGATCGCACTTGAAGCCTGCGAGGACGCCAGACAGGGACAGCTCATCCATATCCGGGGCGATGCTGGAATCGGAAAGACCCGTCTGACAACTGAATTTTGTCGCCTCGCTGTTGATCGCGGCTTCGTCTGTCATCGCTCTCAGATCCTCGACTTCGGTGTCGGCAAGGGACAGGACCCTGTGCGGATATTGGTGCGCAGTCTCCTCGACCTGCCCGCCGCAGGTGATCTGGAAAGCAGACAGGCGGCAGTGCGGCAGACAATCTCCGACGGAGCAGTTTCGGAAAAAAGCAAGGCCCACCTCAACGACCTTCTCGATCTGCCGCAGTCGGCGGAGAGCCAGGCAATGTACGATGCGATGGACAATCTCACTCGCAATGTCGGGAAGCTGAAGACGGTAGTCACCCTGGCCCGCCACTTGAGTAACAAACGTCCACGACTGATCGTTTTTGAGGATCTGCACTGGGCGGAAAAGATCGTGCTTCAGCAGATCGCCGAACTTGGTCGTGGCGCTTCTGACGCCCCCATTTTGATTGTGTTGACTTCGAGAATCGAAGGCGATCCGCTTGGTCCGTCTTGGCGGGGTCAGATCGCCAGCACGTCCTTCATGACCTTTGATCTCGGTCCGCTGAGCCCTGCCGACGCTATGGGGATGGCGGCAAACTTTGTCGGTACGGCAAACAAGTTCGCACGAACCTGCATCGAACGGGCTGCAGGCAACCCGCTTTTCCTCGAACAGCTTCTTCGGAGTGCAGAGGAAACCGGCGAGTTTCAGGTTCCCGGATCGATTCAGAGCATCGTACAGGCGCGCATCGACAGGCTGCCGATCGCAGACAAGGCTGTCGTTCAGGCCGCATCGGTTCTCGGTCAGCGCTTCACCCTTGTCGCATTGCAGCATTTGATTGACGATACCGGCTACGACTGTTCACGGCTTACACTGCACCAGCTTGTCCGGGAGCAGGGCGAAGATTTTCTGTTCGTGCATGGGCTTGTCAGGGATGTCATCTATGGCTCGCTGCTGAGATCCCGACGAAATGAGCTGCACCTTACCGCAGCAGATTGGTTTAAAGAGAGCGATCTGCCATTGCGTGCCGAACATCTGGAACAGGCCGGGCATGAGGGTGCCGCCGAAGCCTACCGCGCAGCGGCCGAGGCGCAGATAAAATCTCTCAGGCTCGAACACGCCCGTCGCTTGGCAGAGCGCGGCCTGGCGCTTGCGGTGGAGCCGTCGACCGTTTTTGCCCTCAGCGCAATGCTAGGCGAACTTCTGCGAGAGCTTGGTGAACCGGAGCGTTCGATTGACGCTTGGCAAGAGGCGCTTGCCAGGCACAGCAACCAAACGGAACGGAGCATCGCCCTGTTGGGTATCGCCGAAGCAATGCGCATCGTTGAACGCATAGACGAAGCGCTTGCTCTTGTGGACGAGGCGCAACCAATCGCCGAAGCGCAAGATCTCAAGGACGTCCTGATGCGCCTGCATCATTTGCGGGGCAATCTGTTGTTCCCGAAAGGCGACATCACTGGCTGCGAAGCCAGTCACAGACACAGCATCGATCTCGCAAGGCAAATCGGATCGGCCGAAGGGGAGGCGCGCGGGCTGGGCGGGCTAGGCGACGCGGCCTACGTGGCCGGTCGTATGAGCACTTCACATGACGTGCTTTCCGAATGTGTCGAAATCTGTCGAGAGCACGCTTTCGGTCGCACGGAAGTCGCAAACGCCGCGCAGATATGCCAGACCAAAATTTTTCGGCTCGAACTCCGTGAGGCCATTAAACTTGGGAAAACGGTCATTGAGGCAGCGCGCCGCGTCGGACATGACAGGGCCGAACTCAACGCCGCGACGGCCTGCCTGTTCGCCGCTACAGAACTGAACGACTGGTCGACGGCCGAAGAGTACGGGAACTATGTTTCGGCTCTTGGAGAAAAGCTCGGATCTGTGCGTTTCAGCCAAGAAGCGATGGCATTTATGGGTGTCCGGCTGAATGCGCAGGGCCGGTCGGCTGAGGCACTTTCCAAGATCAGAACGTCGATCGCAGCGGCGCGGGAACTGGGTTTCTCTTTCGGTGGACCCAGAATGCTGGGACATCTTTCCCGAATTACAAAAGATACGAACGAACAGGATGATGCGCTGGCAGAAGCCGAAGCGATCATCCAAAGCGGCTGTGTCGGACATAACCAACCTTTTTTCTTCCGGGATGCCATCGAAGTCATGCTTGATCGGGGCGACTGGAACGATGTCAGCCGCTATGCCGATGCTCTTGCGGCGTTTCCGCCGGGCGAAACTCTCCCATGGTCGGAATACTACTCGGCGCGGGCGCGCGGGCTTACCGCATGGGAGCAAGGCGCGCGCGATGATGAGGCGGTAGCCACGCTCAACCGCTTACGGGACGAAGCCCAGCGGATCGGACTCGTGTCCGCAGTGCCTGCCATCGACCGGGCTCTCGGCATAGCTTGAAAACATTCCGGTGCAAAACCAAACCTAACCTGAAGCATCGCAAACGACAGCTTCAGCCGTCATTCAACGGGCAAACCCTGTGCCGCTTGATCCTAAAACCTGTGCGGAGTCTACGGCGCGTCGCTGCAAGGATGCCTTTGAGCGCGCGGATCGTCGTTAACGCTGCCGTGACGGGATTTCAAAACGGAACCTGATATCCGAACGCCTCGATCTCATTGCGATATATATCGTGAACTAAGGCGATGCTTTGGTCATCGTAATGGTCTGCTACCGATTTTGATTTGGTATTTGATCTCGATTTCGAATGTGGCAAGCGCGCGACTAAATCTATTCCGATCTGCTTTGACACATCTGCTAAATCTGAATCCAATTTTTCAAATCGGCCAATGAAATCGGCCACGATTTGACCATCTATTGTGTAGACGGACCAGTTTGTAATGATCGGGGGGCGCACTTCGTTTGGGTCGGGGGTCGCCGGATCGTGCAACAGATGCAAGAACTCTTTGAAAGACACTCCTTTTTTTTGACCATTGCGCCAATAATAGTCCGAGACCGCGTGATCCCACGGATTCCTGACAAAGGCGAATTTGAAGGCGCTATCCCAGCCCTCTCCGAGACCTTGCTTGAGGGACGCGGCGTTCGCGTGCGCGGCCCCTTCCAGTCCAAATTGCGATTGATAATGATGCTTGATAAGGCGGTTCATTTCTTTTGGCGTTGGACGAAACCCCTTGCCCAGCAGAAAGTTCCGGATTGAGGCCTTTGTATAGGCCATCTTTTGGCTTTTGGCGGCGCGCAGGGCCCGTTTGTTATAGTCTGCCCCTTGGCTGATCGCATCAGGCCAACCGCCGATCATGACGTCATCATCCGCATGTTGGCGCGCCAATTGCACCTTCACCGAAGACCCGGCCACCTTGCGCGCGTGCAGAAACAGAAATTTCCTAGAAGGACTATAGTACATGGCTGATCGTCATCCGAATGTTCATTCCTCGTCACCCAAGGCGTTTGTCTGATCTCAGGATCGCGGCTTTAAACCGACATTCCCCAAGTAGAATGTCGTTCTTTCCAGTTTGCACCGGTTTTGCGTGCCGATCAAGGCTCTTGGATGTTGAATGTCACTGAGAACTGACCCGGTATTTCACCGAGATTTGACCCGCTCATAGTTATGTATCGGCGGGTATGCTTTGGTCAATGTGGCTGCCCCCTTTGTGGTTTTCTTTGCAGCTGCTGAGCTGGCTTTGAAGCGGTAACTGTCGTTTCCGGTTTCAAGGATGTGGCAGCGGTGAGTAAGCCGGTCGAGCAGTGCTGTTGTCATCTTTACGTCGCCGAAGACCTGCGCCCATTCACTTAAGCTGAGGTTGGTTGTTATGACGACGCTTGTGCGCTCATAGAGCTTGCTCAGAAGGTGGAACAGCAACGCGCCGCCGGACGGGCTGAACGGCAGTTAGCCATGGATTCTCCCGCCAAGAAACCTGGATAATACGTAGAGGCAGGTCAAGCCCTTGTTTCAGCCGACATTCCCCAAGTGGGATGCCTTTTCTTCCATCTTGTCGCTGCGTTGCGCACGGATCAAGCCTCTTGTGCACGGTTTGCCATGGTTCGGGCATCTGATGCGCGATCTGAGCGCGATTTCTGGTCTTGAAGGCCGGTTTGGCCCGGCGTTCGGTCTGGTCGACACCCATTTGGTCGGACCTGTGAAGCCGCGTTCGTTCGGTTTTGGCTGATAATACCGTCATGTTGAAGCCGGTGGCGCGCGGAGCCCGTGGATCGCCGTCAGTATGCGCCGGAAAAGGTCACCGCTGACGGCAACCTCAGCGAGTTGGAAGGTAATGGCGCGGGCGTGTCTAACAACTCGTGCACCAATCTTGATGAGACGGGTTTGTAGGTTGGTCAGCGACCAGTCAGCCATCTCCTCAGGCAGATCAGTGCCTTGCAGGAAGACACCGAGATTGTAGGCCAGTGCGTGCAGCTGAAGGCGGACCTCGTTCTGCGCCTTGCCCTTGCAAGACAACCGCGTCCAGTTGATTGCGTGCTTGCCCTCCTTGATATGTTGTTCTGCGGTGCCGCGCTGATTGTAGAAGCGGATGATCCAGTCCGGCTCCATGGGTAGGTTGGTCACAACAAAGCCGACGCGCGGGAACAACTCGCCGGGATGCCACTCGACCTTGGCGACAACACGGCGAGGCTTGTCCCATGACACCGCCTGATACTCAAAGTCGCCGTAGACGCGCTTCACGCCTTTTGGTGGGCGTCCGACTGGGCGCTTGAGCAGATGCGCAATCCTGTCCTGAAGGACACGATTGGCGCGAAGCCGGATGGCGTAGAAATAGCCCGCTGTTTCCAGCGTTTTGTATAGCTCCGGGATGGCGAAGGCGGAATCGGCCCGAAAGAACCGCATCAGGTGACCGTCTGCATATCGCGCGATGACCGGCTTCAGAACGGTCTGCCAATCACCCGCACTATGCACATTGCCGGGACGCAGGGCGCAACGTTCGAGGTGCCCGAATTGGTTGAACACGAACAGTGGATGATAACACATACAGCCAAAATGACCGTTCCAGGCGGTGCCCTCTTGCGCGCCGTGGGTTGGGCTGACGGAACTGTCCATGTCCAGCGTGATCCACTTCGGCGGCTTGCGCTCGTGAACCCGGTCAATCCATTGTCCTGACATATCAGCCAGTGCTGTGCGATTATCAGTCGGCGCCAGCACCTCGGTCTCGAACCGTCCCATCTGGCTTGCAGAAGCGGCCTTGGCATCCACAGCCCGCCCGCCAACCACCTGCCGCATCACCGGATCAAGCGCCAGACGATCCGCATCATTTACGTCCTCATATCCGGCCAGCCGCCCGAAGACTGACTGGCGCAACAGACCGACCAGCGAGTGCAGACGATTATGGCCAGTGCGCGTATCTCTCAACAATCCGCCAGCAATGTCGTGCAGGCCGAGGACTTTATCGAGTTCTCGGAACAGCAGCAGACCGCCGTCTGAACTGATCTTGGAACCATGGAATTCCAGCCGCACCCGTCGGTCAAAACCAAGCCGAACATCACCCGCTTCGCTTGCACCCTCAGGGTGATCCATAACCTGCCGCCCTCAGCCCAATTAACATGCTGAAATATAACACATTAGGAGCTGTCAGAGGCGCAAAAAAGTCAAGTTACTTGGGGAATGCGGGTTCAAGTTATTTCAAAAACCCGCTCATAACCGAAGCCGTTTCTGAAGTTTTTGGGTCTCCCGCGATAGCAGACGTTCGCTGCGACACAGGTTTTAGGGAACTATGGGCTCACTGCCGACCTTCGCTGCGGTTGCACACGAAATCAACGCCGAGCCGGAAGACGAACGGTCGCAGTGCGGGACAAATTTGCCGTTGCGTGTGTCTGCGCAGATAGCCTGCTTCGCAATGGATTATCATTTCAAGCGAAGTGACAGAGGAAACGCTTTCTGGCAATCTTCGCAATTGAAAGCGAGGACAGCTTGCCCAGACCTAAAACTCACTATGCCAAATGTGGCGACCTTAATATTGCTTATCAGGTTTTCGGAGATGGTCCGTTTGACCTGCTCTTCGCACAAGGTTGGTTGACCAACGTTGAATATGCTTGGGAAAGCCCAGATTACGCGCGTTTCCTGACCAAGCTTGGTCGCATGGCAAGGGTCATATTTTTCGACAAGCGCGGAACAGGTATGTCGGACCGCGATGTCGGCGTAGCGACATTGGAACAGCGATCTGAAGACATAAATGCGGTTTTGGATGCGGTGGGGTCTGAAAAGGCCGTACTTTTCGGTGTGTCCGAAGGTGGCGCTATGTGTTCAGTTTTTGCCGCCACATATCCCCAGCGTGTCAGCCATCTGATACTCAATGGCAGCCGACCAAAATACGTTTGGACTGAAGATTATCCGTATGGCGTCAAGCCGGAGGAAGTTGAACCACAAATCGCAAGCTTTCTCGAAAACTGGGGAGAGCCTTTTGCGCTAAAAGATGGTGCACCAAGTGTCGCCGACGACCCAGCCGTCGCAGAATGGTTTGCCTCGTATTTGCGGTTTTCAGCAAGCCCGCGTGCAGCAGAACAGATCACACGTATGAACTATCAAATAGATTACCGCGATGTTCTACCAATCATTCAAGCTCCGGCTTTGGTCATTCATCGCGAACATGATTTGTGGTGCCCGATAGAAAACGCGCGCTTCATCGCAGACAACATTCCCAACGCCGAACTGAGGGTAATCCCCGGTAACGACCATATTGTATGGTACGGAGATCAGGACAGGCTCATTGCGGAAATCAAGGAATTTGTGGTTGGTGAAACATCTGGTGCGTCTGTAGACAGGGCGCTTAAGACAATTCTGTTTCTAGACATTGTTGGCTCAACAGATCACCTGTCAACTATGGGGGATGAGAGGTGGAAGAGCATCCTCGAACAACTTGATTTGAATGTTGGCCGTAGAGTTTCCGCGTTCGGAGGCAGACGTATCAAGCATACAGGTGACGGCTATCTTCTGTCTTTCAGTGGGCCAACACGAGCCATCGAGTTTGCGAAAACGATTGGCGAGGATATCGACCGGCTCGGACTGCAATGCCAAATTGGAATTCACACTGGCGAGTGCGAGATGCGCGGCGAGGACTTGAGCGGGTTGGCGGTTCATATAGCTGCCAGAATTATGTCAGAGGCAGCGCCACAAGCAATTGCAGCTTCACAAACAGTGAAGGATTTGGTTGTTGGTTCAGGTTTAGAATTCACTTCGCTTGGTAGCCGCGAGCTTAAAGGAGTACCGGGGGAATGGCCGCTGTACCAAGTGGCGAATTGAAACGAGTATTGCAATCTCTCCGTGCCAGCGGCGGAACTGCCGCGTGCTAATCCCAAGTTCATCGCAGACAGCCTTGTCCGTCATCCCTTCTTCAGCAGCCCTGCGCAGAGCTTCCCGTTTGAACTCCGCGCTGTAACGCTTGTATCGTTTCGGCTTAGTCATTCGACACCTCCAAGCGCAATCTGCGCCTATTCTAGGTGTGCACCAAATCAGTGCAAAACCACCCAGCCCAAAGCGGTCATGGCGCGAAACGGCGAAGCTGGTCAGAGCGGACCTTCGCGTTGCTTCTGTTGTGTGACCGTTGTGCGGGACGGAGTGAGCTTTCGCTGCGACACTGAGTTCTTCGCAGGTCTGCAAAAATGAATGTCTAGAGATAAACCGAATAGATCGACCACTTCTCTGAAAATCCCTTGAACAGATGTTCGCCCTCATCCTGCAGAGTATGGCCTGAACCGGCAACCAAGTCTCGCACGGTTCTGGAAACAAGTAACTGATCTGCTCCAGCCAGTGCTGATACGCGGGCGGCCAGATGGACTGCCACACCTGCAATTTCGTCGCCTCGAAGCTCACATTCTCCTGTATGCAAGCCACAGCGGACAGAAAGCCCCAAACCACGAGCGATGGAAACGATTTTCTTTCCGCATGATATGCCCCTTCCAGGGCCGTCAAAGGTTGCAAGCAGTCCGTCGCCGGTTCCTTTTACCAGTCGGCCATTATGCTCATTGATCGCTTGAACGCACAGTTGGTCATGTTGGTTGAGCAGGTCTTTCCACGCGGCATCACCCAACTGATGGGCTAGATCCGTAGATCCAACAATATCGGTAAACATAATCGTCGCCAAAACTCGTTCACTCGGAGGGCGGGGTTTCTCACCGGTGACAAAGGCCTGAATTTCTTCAATGATCGCTTCGGAGTCTCCAACCCAGGGAAAATGATCTTCACCGGGCAGCTCCTTGAACTGGGCGCCTGAAATCCGATCTGCAATCCAACGCCCTTCTTCCACATTCGCGTCTCGATCACCGGTGCGGTGCAACACGAGAGTTGGCACGTGGACGGCGGGAAGAACATTGGTCAAGTCTATCTCTGTATTCATCTTGAGCAGCGTTACAGCCGCACCGGGACTAGCGCTTCTCCTTAGGTAGGCGCATGTCCGTCGCATAAACGCCTCATCATTGGCTTTGCTGGGCGCGTAGTGCTCCAGGTCCATCAAGTTACCCCACTCTCGTTCGACGAACTCATAGTCCTTTTGGCGTTCTTCCGGAGTGGGCGCCCAAGGATAGTCCGGGCTCCTTATGCGCTTGCCGAATGCGCCAAACATAACAAGCCCAGATGTTCGTTCAGGGTGTGATGCGGCAAAGAAAGCCGCAAGGTTGCCACCTTCTGAAAAACCGATCAGCGCCGCGCGCGAGGAATTGGCTGCATCCATCACCGCAAGCAGATCGTCAGCGCGTTCTTCAAGTGTAGGCAGTTGATCATTTGAAACCCTGTCTGAAAGGCCAGTTCCCCGCTTGTCAAAAATGATCAATCTTGCAAAGGACGCAATTCTGGACAAGAAACGATTTAGCGTCGGTTCCTTCCAACAAAGCTCCACATGAGAAACCCAACCGGGCACGTAAACCACATCTAAGTCGCCTTCACCGACGACCTGGTAGGCGATGTGAGTATCCCCGCTTTTGGCGTACTTGGTTTCAACTGGGTTCATCTGAGACTAGCGCCCTGCAGTTGGAAAAGGTTGATCTAACATATCATACAGAAATTGCGTCGGAGAGATTGAGTTTCTTGTCAATGAATTTGGAGGAATAGCTTGGGTCGCCAAAGCTTCCAGTCTGAGTTCAGAGCGGTCAGTCGCTGGGTTAAGGTCAAGACTGCTGTGCGGGAGAAAGCTGGCTTTCAATGCGATGCATCAACCAATATTGCACTACATGAAAGTCCGCGGATTGGCATGGGCGACTTTCTCTAAGACTTCGATGCTTCGGCAATGCACTTCATGTGCCGCATGTCGGTCCCGCAGCAGCCGCCTAGGACCCGAATGTGGGGAAACCTCCGCTTGATGTCAGCGAGTTGCTCGCCGAGTTCGCGCGGATTTCCGTCATCGAGTTCTTCGGCTTCATCCAATTCCGCATGACTGCAGCGTGATGCGTTGGCGACGATGCCTTTGACGCGTTGAATCCAAGGCTCGTCGACCAAAGTCTTGGCAAAATGGTCGGGGTGGGCACAGTTGATCATGAAATACGTGGTGTAGGCATTGGTTGCGGTATCCACGGCGGTGATGGCGTCGGCCAAGGTTTCCCCTGTCGGCAGCCGCCCATCCGTTTCCACCGTGAAGCTGATGATGACCGGCAGGTCGAAACGCTGCGCGGCCCGCACGATGCCAATAGCCTCGGCGCTATAGGCCAAGGTGTATGCACTGACGACATCCACAGCAGTTGCCGACAAAGCCGAGATTTGCTCGGAATGATAGTGCTCGGCTTGATCTGCGTTCATCTGATCTGCGGGCGCATAGGCATCGTCCCGAGGGCCGAGGTTTGCGCTGATCAGTGTTGGGACATCACGCGCTTCCGAACGCACCTCGTCCATCAGCTCGACGGCCTGCTGGTTAAAGTATCTGAGTTGCGCAGGCGAATACCCTAAAGGTGCGGCGCGGTCCCGGTTGGCCACCCATGTCGGGCTTTCCAGAATAACACCTGTTCCTTCAACTCTGCCTAAGTCGATCAAGTTACGCAGATACTCCTTGAGAAACGCGCGCCCGTCTTCGGTTTCTAACAGTGGATAGGAGGCAAATCCGGGAAGATCGATACCGCGCGTGAAGATCAGGTCTGTTTCCATCCCGACATAGACTAGGAACAGATCCGTGTCAGAGTTGAGGAGGTTTGCGGTGCGACCGGGCGCAACGGTGGCCGCTTTGCGAGTGCTTGATTTGTCTGAGGATAACTGGGGCATTGGCCTTCTCTGAGTGCGTTTCTGGACGGGCTTATATGCTGGTGGGCGCTTTGTTTCCGTTCTCGTATCGTTGGTGTATCGTTGTTTTTGCGCTGAGAACTGAGGGGGCTGATGCAGCGGTGGGTGCTGGATAGGGAGGACGGTAGTGTATCGTCGGGCGCTGATCAGTGTCAGCTGTCGCCAAGGGCGACGGAAATCCTTGCCTTCATGATCGGAAACTCCGGGACGGTTCTGCCGCGCAACAAAATCCTTGCTGAGGTCTGGCAGGGGCTGCATGTGAGCCCGGATCTTGTTCGCGAATACATCTTCGAAATCCGAAAGGCGCTTGGGGATAGTGCCTCTGAACCGCAGTTTATCGAAACCGTTGGCCGTCGTGGGTACCGACTGATTGGTCCGGTCACTTTGAAACCTGCCAGTGCGGTCTCCAAAACGGCGGGATATACCCTCAGGCCCGATCGCCTGAGCCGTGCGGCGCAAATGTCCGGTGTCAGGTACTGCACATCGAAGGACGGCACCTCGATCGCGCATGCTGTGTCCGGCGAAGGATATCCGCTCCTTTTTGCGGGAAGCTGGATGACCCATCTGGTCATGGATTGGGAAAGCCCTGCCTATGGCGATTACGTCGCCCATCTTTCCGACCGGTTTCGGGTGATCCGATACGATCAGCGCGGAAATGGCCTGTCACAATGGGCCGACACGGATATCGTCTTCGACCGTCTGGTTGATGATATGGAATGCGTCATTGACACCTACGGGCATGATCAGGTCGCCATTCTTGGCATGTCTCAAGGGGCGTCTGTGGCGATTGCTTATGCGCAAAGGCACCCGGACCGTGTGTCACATTTGATCTTGAATGGTGGCTATGCACGTGGTCGCAGGATGCGAGGCAACGCGCGCGACATCGAAGAAAGCGACGCACTGATTGGCCTGATCCGCACCTGCTGGGGCAACGACAATCCGGCTGTGCGTCAAACGCTGACGACGCTTTTCATGCCGGACGCAACGAAAGAGCAAATGCAGTGGTTCAACGATTTCCAGAAGCTTTGTGGCCCGAGCGAGAATATCGCCGAGTTTCGGTCCGTGTTTGACGAAGTTGATGTGGTCGGGATGTTGCCAAAGACCACAGTCCCAACTCTGGTGCTGCACAGTAGCGAAGACGCAGTGTCGCCGCTGACAGAGGGAAAGCTCCTCGCTTCGCAAATTCCCGGGGCGGCATTTGTTGAGTTGGACAGTCCAAATCATCTGCTTTTTGAGAGCGAAAAAGAGTTCGGCAAGATGCTCAAGATGATTGAGGAATTTGCAGGGCCCTGATCTTGCTTGAGGCGTCCACTTCGGGCTCACTGCCGACCTTCGCTGCGTTTGCACGACAGAAAAAACTGGTCGATGCCCTGAGTGTCCGCTTTCTTCGAGCGTCCCTTTCGATTTCGCACTTGCGGCGAAGGGCCGCTTCTCTAATTGGGTGTCTGGGTCAAGCTCGTTTTCCTTCTATTTTGTCGATGAGATCGTATATCCGGGTCACG
>NZ_JAIMIA010000122.1 GCF_019966495.1 Tateyamaria pelophila
TCAGCAAAGAAGAAGTGGCGAAAGATCTCCGGACCAAACCGCCTGCCCGAAGTCATTCAGGGGGTTGAGTTCAAGGACGGGATCAAGCAACTTAAAAACGCCGCCTGATGACAGACGTCACCAACTTTTGGGCATATCTCCGTTGCATAACAAGGTTCCTTTGTTGCCGTAGTAGCGGATAAATAAAGTATGGGGTATCGCGGGTTTGGGTCGGATGTTCCTGATGCGGAACACAACCTGAGACATGTCTTGAACAGACAGACATAGTGGTTTCTGAGGGCTTGCAATGTGTCGCTTAAAGGTAGCCCGGGTTTTCCATACAGCACATAATAGTGCTCAAAAATTCATTATTCGACTTAAAACAGAGAATTCAATTCAGGCGTGACCAGCTTAATTTGCCGAGCCACTATGTCAGTAACGGCGATCACTTTGGTCGGGGTTGTTTTGTACTATGGCATCATTTCTGACGCACCGCTGCCCGATCGGCGCTGGCTGCAGGGGAAGAATGATCTGGCTCTGCATGCGCTTGCCTTCTTTGCACTCAGCCTGCCAGTGCTGGCGCTTTGGCCACGCCTTATATCCGTAGTGCTCCTTACCGGGCTTGCTGGGGCCGTCGAGGTCGCACAGTTTTGGCTTCCGCGCCGAAATCCGGGACTGGACGATATCCTGGCGAGCCTGGCGGGGGTTGTTTTGGGAGCGGTCGTGCTTTGGATCGGGAGCAAAGCTTTGTGGAACGTCAGGACTGCGCGCGGCAATACTGGCGACGCGACATCGATTATACGAACGGTTGGGCAAAACGCGCCCCTTGAAGATGATTTAGATGCAAATCCTACTGAGCGTTAATGCGGCCTGGAATATCTGGAACTTCCGCCGTCCTGTGGTGGAGGCGCTGATCGCAGATGGCCATCGCGTCACTGTTTTGGCACCACGCGATGACAGCGTGACAAAGCTGGAAAACCTCGGATGTCGGTTCTTGCCTTTGGACATGAGCGTCAAGGGACTGAACCCACTTCAGGATCTGAAGCTGTTCCACAGGTTCAAGAGGATATTTCGAACAGAGCAACCAGATGTCATTTTGAGCTACACCATCAAGAACAACATCTTTGGCGCAATGGCGGCCAGCAAACTGAACATCCCCTTCATTCCAAATGTGACGGGTCTTGGCACAGCTTTCCTGTCAGGCGGCGTGCTGCAGAAAATTGCCGAAAGTCTCTATCGCAAGGCATTCTCCCCTCTGTCGACCATCTTTTTCCAAAATGAAGATGACCGCGGCCTTTTCATTGACCGGCGCCTGGTCACGCGTGACCAGGCCCAACTGCTGCCTGGATCGGGTATCGATCTCGAGCGCTTTGCGGCGACCGAATTCCCTGGCGAGAGTGAGGCGCCGATCTTTTTGATGATCGCCCGCCTTTTGCGCGACAAGGGTGTTTTGGAATTTGTCGAGGCTGCGCGACAGGTGAAGTCCACGCACCCTCGGGCACGTTTCCAACTTCTCGGTGCGGTTGATGCGGCCAATCGCACAGCCATTGATGCGGCGACTGTTCGATCCTGGCAGGAGGAAGGCGTCATCGAATATCTCGGCACGTCAGAAGATGTCAGACCTTATATTGCGGCGGCGCATTGCGTCGTCCTGCCGTCCTACCGGGAAGGCGCGCCGCGCACGCTCATTGAGGCGGCAGCGATGGCGCGACCGTTGATCGCAACCGATGTGCCCGGGTGTCGCACGGTCGTGGATAGAGATGTCACTGGGTATTTATGCGAGGTGCGCAATGCCAGTGATCTCGCTGAACGTATTGAGAGCTTTCTGACCCTGCCGCAAGCGGACAAAGCAGCAATGGGACAAGCAGGACGCGCAAAGATGGCAGCCGAATTTGATCAGTCCCTTGTCGTGAAGGCCTATCGGGACGTGATGGACGCGCAACGTCCGACACCAAACAATGAGCGGAATGCCAAGAGTGCATAGAGCCGCTCGGAAAGTAATTGATCAAGGAGTTTTGGTTTGAAGAAGATCCTCATTACAGGCACAGCCGGATTTATCGGCTTTCATCTCGCCAAGCTGCTTTTGGCGGAGGGTTTTGTCGTCCACGGCTATGACGGCATGACCGATTATTATGACGTCGCTCTGAAACAACGTCGCCATCAAATGCTTTTGCAAAATCCAAACTTCGCTGCAACCGAAGGTATGCTTGAGGATCAGGCATTGTTTGACAGCATTGCGGATGCGTTCGCGCCTGATGTGATTGTCCACCTCGCCGCTCAGGCGGGCGTCCGCTACAGCTTAGAGAACCCGCGCGCCTACCTCGACAGCAATGTGATTGGTACGTTTAACGTGATGGAGGCCGCGCGCCGCTTGGGCGTGCAACATCTTCTTATGGCATCGACCTCATCGGTTTACGGTGCCAACACTGAGATGCCGTTCATCGAGACCGAAAAAGCCGACACCCAGCTGACAATTTATGCCGCCACAAAAAAAGCCAACGAGAGCATGGGACACGCCTATGCCCATCTCTATGATTTGCCGACTACGATGTTCCGGTTTTTCACCGTCTATGGACCTTGGGGTCGTCCCGATCTCGCGCTCTACAAATTTGTCGATGCCATCCTCGATGGTCGCCCAATCGATATCTACAACCACGGCGACATGTACCGCGACTTTACTTACGTCGATGACCTTGTACGCGCGATCCGCCTGCTGATTGATGTAGCGCCTGTGCGGCCTGAAGATGGCGTCGTGCCCGAGGGCGACAACCTCTCACCCGTGGCCCCCTACCGTGTCGTGAATATCGGCAATTCCGACAAGGTGCGCCTGCTCGATTTCGTCGACGCAATCGAAGATTGCCTCGGTCAGAAGGCAGAGCGGAATTATATGGGCATGCAGACGGGCGACGTTCCTGCGACATGGGCGAATGCGGATTTGTTGAAAACACTCACTGGCTATCGACCGCAAACGGACTTCCGTGACGGCATTGCAAAGTTTGTGGATTGGTATCTGGAATACTCGGGAAAATGACCTCAGATATGCAGAAAATTGCAGTCATCGGCCTCGGCTATGTCGGTCTGCCGCTCGCTGTAGAGTTTGGCAAAATCCGCCCTGTGATTGGCTTTGATATAAACGCTGGTCGCATCAAAGCATTGCGCGAGGGCCACGACAGTACGCTTGAAGTGACAACGGATGAACTGCGGACAGCCGATCAACTGTCATTTAGCTCCAACCCTGCTGATCTGGCTGCAGCGACAATCTACATTGTCACCGTCCCTACTCCGATTGACGCGCACAAGCGCCCCGACCTGACACCGCTGATCAGGGCCTCCGAAACTCTGGGTAAAGTTCTGAAGCGCGGTGATATCGTGATTTATGAATCCACTGTCTATCCCGGTGCGACGGAAGAAGACTGCGTGCCGGTGTTGGAACGCGTCTCGGGCCTAACCTTCAACAAGGACTTCTTTGCAGGGTATTCTCCTGAGCGGATCAACCCAGGCGATAAAACCCACCGCCTGCCCGACATTCGCAAGGTGACGTCGGGTTCAACGCCAGAGGTGGCCGAAACGGTCGACCAGCTTTATTCCAGCATCATCACAGCAGGCACCTATAAGGCCGAGAGCATCCGCGTGGCTGAAGCAGCCAAGGTGATCGAAAATACGCAACGAGACCTCAATATCGCCCTGGTGAACGAGCTGGCGATTATCTTTAACAAGATGGGCATCGATACGGAGGCCGTGCTGAAGGCCGCAGGGACCAAGTGGAATTTCCTGCCCTTTCGGCCGGGACTCGTGGGCGGGCACTGTATTGGCGTGGACCCCTACTATCTGACCCACAAGGCTGAGGAGATTGGCTATCATCCGCAGGTAATCCTTGCAGGTCGGCGGATCAACGATGGCATGGGCGCGTATGTGGTCGGGCAAATGGTCAAGGCGATGCTCAAACGCCGGATCCAGATTGAAGGTGCCCGGGTATTGGTGCTGGGGTTGACCTTCAAGGAAAACTGCCCCGATTTGCGCAATACGCGGGTTGTGGATGTGGTGGCGGAATTACGCGATTACGGCGTGCACGTAGATGTGCATGACCCCTGGGTTGATCCGGCAGAGGCACAGCGCGAATACGGAATTGCATTGGTCACGACGCTAGAGCCCGAGGCATATGACGGTGTGATCCTGGCTGTGGCGCATGACAGCTATCTCGAGGCCGGAGCAGCTGCGCTGCGAGGGTACGGTCGCCCCGGTCACATATTCTGCGACTTGAAAAGCGTCTTTGCGCGCGATGAAAGTGATTTGCGGCTATGAGAGACGTGTCGTCGATCGCCCGGGTTGAAGGACCTAATTTGACACTGCGCCTGATACAGCCTGAGGACGCGGCCTATGTTCATGGTCTGCGAAGCAATCCCGTATACAATACCCACCTCTCCAAAGTGACCGGGACGGCCGATAGTCAGCGTAAGTGGATTGAAGATTACAAGGCTAGAGAGGATGCGCGGCAAGAGTTCTACTACGTGATCGAACGAAAAGATGGCACGCGGTGCGGGCTGGTCCGGCTTTACGATATCGAGGCGGAGAGCTTCACGTGGGGCAGCTGGATCCTAGACGAGAACAAGACGCGTAAGGCGGCGTTGGAAAGTGCAGTGCTATCGTTTGGTATCGGCTTCGAAAGCCTTGGTCTTGCAAGAGCACTGGTAGACGTTCGCATCGGGAACACACATGCAAAGGGCTTTTATCGTCGGCTCGGGATGTCAGAAATCAACCGAACAGATCAGGATGTATTCTTCGTCTACCCTCAAGAACGTTTCCAAGCAGATCGCGCGGATCACATGAAAATAATTGAAGAGGCGGAAGCCAAGTTATGACACAAGCCAGCAAAATCGCCTCCGATTGTGTAATCCCCTCATCTGCCGTCCTTAGTCCAGATATCACAATGGCTGACCGCGTCGTGCTTGCCGGAGAAGGCATCGTTATATGCTCTGGCGCGCGGCTGGATGCAGCCAGTGTTATTGGAGAGAACGTGACAGTTGGTCAAAGTGCTTGGGTCCGCGCTGGGGCAGTCGTTCTAAAATCGGTTCCTCCGAATGCAATCGTTGAGGGAAATCCCGCACAGGTCGTTGGCTATCGAAATACATCTGGATCCGAGAGCGCGGATCTTTCAGCTCCGCGGCATTTGGATATTCACCAGTTCATCGATACGCCTCGTCCGAGCCAGGTTCCTCTTGGAGTTGGCGACAGTGCGCTTTACCTGATGCGAAAAGTCACAGATGCGCGCGGGTCACTGACGGTAGGTGAGGTGCCAACAGAGGTGCCTTTTCTGCCAAAACGCTATTTCACTGTATTCGATGTACCGTCTGTTGAACTTCGGGGAGAGCATGCACACAAACAATGCCAGCAGTTCCTCATTTGCCTGCACGGTTCGTGTCGGGTTTTGCTGGATGATGGGGCACAACGCTGTGAGGTAACACTGGATCGCCCAGAAATGGGGGTTTTCATGCCAGAAATGATATGGGGAACACAATATCGGTATAGCCCCGATGCTGTACTGCTGGTCTTCGCATCCCGCCCCTACGAGGCTGAGGATTACCTTCGTACCTATGACGAATTCCTCGCCGAACTAGAGAGACGCAATACATGAGAATTCCCTTTCTTGATCTCGGCGCTGCTTACCGCGAGCTCAAACCCGAGATAGATGCTGCAGTCTCACGCGTTCTCGAGAGCGGCTGGTACATCCTTGGCCCCGAGGTGGAGGCATTCGAGTCCGAATGGGCTGCCTACTGTGAAGCTCGCCATGCGGTTGGACTGGCAAACGGTTTGGACGCGCTGACGCTGGCCCTGCGGGCGCTCGATATTGGGCCGGGCGACGAGGTGATCGTGCCCTCCAACACCTACATTGCCACCTGGCTCGCAGTCTCGGAAGTGGGGGCCACCCCGGTTCCGGTCGAACCTGACCAAACAACACACAACATCGACCCCGCGCGGATCGAAGCTGCGATTACATCACGAACCCGCGCGCTGTTGCCCGTGCACCTTTATGGCCAGCCCGCTGATTTGGACCCGATCCTTGACATCGCACAGCGTCACGGATTGCGGGTGATTGAGGATGCCGCACAGGCACATGGTGCGCGCTATAAGGGAGCACGGATTGGCGCCCATGGCGATATTGTGTGCTGGAGTTTTTATCCGGGTAAGAACCTCGGCGCGTTGGGGGATGCCGGTGCTATCACCACGAATGATGCAGCGTTGGCCGAACGCGTGGCGCTGTTGCGCAATTACGGCTCGAGGCAGAAATACGTGAACGAAGAGGCGGGTGTGAATTCACGTCTCGACCCAGTGCAAGCGGCAATCTTGCGGGTGAAGTTGGGGGTTCTGGATCAGTGGACTGAACGCCGCCGCGCAGTGGCCGCGGCCTATAACTTGGGTTTGGCAGAAAGCGGACTAATATTACCCCATGTCCCTGATTGGGCAGATCCAGCATGGCATCTCTACGTGGTGCGCACGTCTGATCGTGACGCGCTGCAGGGCCGCATGACAGAGGCTGGTATCGGCACACTCATTCACTACCCAATCCCACCCCATATGCAGCAAGCCTACGCCGGGCTAGGAATAGCACCCGATGCCCTGCCCTTGGCACACACTCTGGCAAGCGAGGTGCTCAGCTTGCCAATGGGACCGCATTTGGACAAAAACGCAAATAGATTTGCATGCCAATCAATATATCGCAACATATGAAACAAAAATTTCAATTGGCTATCTCGTTAAAGGCTATATTACATCGATTGATGGTAAAACACCGGATCAAAAAATATAAGGCTCTTATGGAAAATGGTATATGGAGAGTAAATAATAAATACTCATCGAGAGTAGGATCCAAGCATGGCGATTTCAAGAATTATTCACAAATTGTGGAACGTGAAAATTCATCCTACTCTAAGAGATTTAAAAAGATATTAGCGGCGGCCCTTGGCCTGAACCATATGTTTGTGACGGGAGGAAAAAAGGAAGAGAGCGCATCTGTCATATATTTATCCAGGACAAGTGAGCTGAAGTTTTTTGACTATCAAAAAAAGCGAGTACTAACAGAGACGAGCAATGAGGCGTGGAACCTCTATAAGGGCAAACTAAGCCTGCCTATCTTTGATTTTTTCCACCGACCAGATTCAAGCCTATATCACAACAGTGTCGGACTATTTCGTCAAGATCAGTTGGCGCAATCACCCGCATTGGGCATATTGCGAAAAGATGATCAAATCCAAGCAGTAAAGAGAATATTTGATATCTATAAGCACTACATTGAAGAGCAAAAAGAACCACCAAAACCAGAAATAATCCTACACTGCTTCCATGAAGTCGCGCAGTTACTGCCTCAGAACATTAGGAGTGTGTATCTGCGTCGCCAAAAGGAAGTTGAAGATCTTGCCAGGCGGTACTTTTTTGTGAAAGTCCATGGAGACTTTAACGTTGCGAATATTTTGGTCGATGAAGATATCTGGCTTCTTGACAATGATGACGTAGGGATGAGTGCTCCATGCATGTTTGATCTCTACAACCTAGGTTTGAATGAACTTTTTGAAAATCGGAGCACTCACATCCTAAGATCCATTGGTTCAGGTGAGCTAGCCGAGGCACTTCAGCAAGTCATTCCTGTTGCAGTGGAGAAGTCAAAGCCGACCGACTTAAGAGCTACGCTGTTTGTCAACTATTTCATGAGAGAGTCAGCACTTATTTCAGGTCACATTCTTGGCCGCGTTAGTTCCAATAGAGCAATTAGGAACTGGAACCTTTTCAATGACAGTTTTTCTTGGTGGATGGACCCGAGCCTGAAGTAACTAGGCAGCACACCCATTAATGGACTTCGTCCCTATAACTGGACAGTTTGATTATTGACCCTATGCGGCCATTTTCCAAGTCATATTGTTGAACGCCTGTTGCGGCGTTTGGTATCCGATCCCGGAATGGCGTCTCTGCCTGTTGTAGAAAACCTCGATGTATTCGAAGATTGCAGCCTTGGCCTGTGCGCGAGTTTTGAACCGCTGACGGTGAACCAACTCCTTTTTCAATGATGCAAAGAAGCTTTCCATGGGTGCATTGTCCAGGCACTCGCCCTTGCGGCTCATGGATTGCGTGAGCCCTGCCTTTTTGATCAGTTTGCGATATTCTGTGCCAGCGTATTGGCTGCCCCTGTCGGAGTGGTGGATCAGACCGGGAACAGGGCCTCTGCGGCCCAAGGCCATCGTCAGGGCATCACAGCAAAGCTCAGCCCGCATGTGGTCTTCCATCGCCCAACCAACGATTTCCCGCGTGGCCATGTCTTTCACACCTGCCAGATAGAGCCAGCCTTCATCCGTATCGATATAGGTGATATCGGCCAACCAAACCGTATTGGGAGTGAGGCAGTGGAACTCCTGCTCCAAGAGATTCGGCGACGGGCTCATCTTGTGATTGCTATCCGTTGTCACAGGCTTGCGTCGCTTGTTCAGGCGCGGGGATACCTTGTTTTCCCTCATGATCCGCGCCACCCGCCGCTCAGAGACGGTTTCGCCATCGGCCACCAAGTCTTGATGGATCCGCTTTGATCCGTAGCATTTCTTACTGGCTTTGAAAAAGGTCTTGATCTTGGGTAGCAGCTCCAAATCCTGGGCGTCTCGGGCTGCTTTGCGCTGATCCCTCACGGGTTGGCTGGCCAGAAAGCCATAAAACCAGCCTCGGGAAATCTTCAGAACTCTGCAAAGTGTAGAAACCGCATATCGAGCTTTGTGGGCAGTAACGAATGTGCGTTTGTTCGTCATGGTTTCACCGCCCGTGTCGCGAAAAAAGCGGATGCTTTGTGCAAAATCTCCACTTCCTCTGTCAGGCGTTTGTTCTCTTTGCGCAGTCGCGCCAGTTCCGCCGCATCAGCCTGCTGCCGACGCTTGGCTTCAGCTGAGCCAAACGCTTCAATCTCAAGCCGCCAGGTCTTCAGCTGCGTGCCGGTGATCCCAAGCTCCCGGGCAACTCCACCCTGTGTCGCGCCTGGCTCATAAAGCCGTTCAACCGCAGCGGCCTTATACTCGTCCGTGTAGTTCCGTCGATGTTGTCCCATTCGGTGCCCCTTTCATGGACAGGGGTAAAGTACCCCAGTGTCCGGAAACAGGGACGAAGTTCACGCCTTGCGTATGGCTTGATTGAGGACGCGTTTGCTCTGGCGGCTTGTTATGCCGAGGCGATCGGTCAGGTCCATTGCTTCAACGACGGCAACAAACGTACGGCACACCAATCCATGGACGTATGCCTCGATATCAACAGCGTTGCAATTGACTGGGCTGTGGAAGACGTCGCCGAGCGCATTATTCTTCTGGCGCAGGGCAAGCTGGAAGCAGAAGATCTTGCTCACTGGCTGAGGTCGATGGTTGGCCAGAAAACCTAATGACCCCGAGTATTGCCGCCCCGTGAATATCGATTTCGCAAGGTAAATTGCGGCCATTTTTTTGACTTCGAACGAGGTGCGGCCAAGAACCCCCGACTCAAAGGTAGATCTCCTACATTCCAAGCTTTGCTATTTGGTAATCCTTTGATGTTCCACGTTATCGAGACTTTGCCCCCTGACATCGAATTTTGAGCGCATGTTTTCGAGCGCGCTTTACGCCCAGACATTATGTTCTGCCATCTCCAGATACCGCCCCAGAATATTCACCGACTTCCAGCCACCCGCCCGCATGATGGCCGCCGTGTCATATCCGGCACAGAGCAGATCCTGTGCCGCGCCGACCCGGAGTGAATGCCCACTGAAGGCATCGGTATTCCCGGGGTCCAGCCATGCAGCCTATGGGAGTTGATCGCCAGCGGGCCACGTCGCCTACGACGCGGGTCGTCTTATACGGTTGTGACCACCAAAAAACCCCTTGTGACGTTTGACTTGGAACGCTTGCGTAACTTGCCGGATCGAGAGACGTTGGAACATTTTGGGTCGACAGAATATTGACTGGGTCTTCACCAAATGAACAAAGCGCAGGCCATCTATTGATCGAATGGCTGGCTTCCTAATAGACAAATAGCGGAACTTCTACTACACATATCGCGGACAGCCTTTCAGTGTGGCAGCCGACAGTGAGTTGAAGGAGATGGTAGGTCCATGACTGAGACAGAGGCATACCTGCAGAGACACCTTGTTGTCGAATTGGAAGAAGCCGTAGCTTCCGCGCGCGTGGTGAACCTGATTGGACCCAGACAGGTTGGCAAGACAACGCTTGTTAGGGATTTGTTCGGGCATGGCCGCTTTATCACGCTGGATGACGTAGCAGTCTTGTCAGCCATGGAGGCGGATCCAGAAGGACAGCTCGCCAGCCTGATGCAGGATCTGGGGCAGGCTCCGCTCATTATCGACGAGGCTCAACGGTCAAAAAAGTTGGCGCTTGCGATCAAGATGATAGTCGATACGGACCGACGTAAAGGCCAATTTGTACTCACCGGCTCCTCTAACATATTTACGACTACTGACGTAGCTGACTCGCTGGCAGGCAGGATGCGCACGCTGAAACTCTGGCCCTTGTCGGTGGCTGAAATCAAAAGTGGGCCAGTTAGCCAACTCGTGGACTGGGCGATGCAAAAAAATCCGAACCTCGGCCAGATATCTGATCCAGAACCACTCGCCCGCAGCGACTATATTAATCTGATTTTGGCCGGTGGGTTTCCCGAAACCAGAAAACTGCCCCTGCGATCACGGCAACGCGGATATCGTGATTACATTGATGCCGTGGTCGAGCGGGATGTGGCCGACATAACGCCAGTTCGAAAGCCGGATGCCTTGCGAATACTGATTGATCAGATGGCTGCGCGATCCGCACAGGAAACCAATACCTCTGAACTTGCCAAATTGACAAAGCTGCAACGCGTGACTGTCGATCAGTACCTTGATATCCTTGTCCGCCTTTCGATGCTCACAAAACTCGGAGCCTGGACATCAGGCGAAGGCAAACGTGAGATCAAACAACCCAAGTATCATTTCGTGGATTCCGGGATCGCCTGTGCGTTGCGTCGTTTCACCGACGCGACGTTTGCGATAGACAATACACCGCAAGCTTTGGGCGGGCTGTTGGAGAGTTTTGTTGCCGGCGAATTGCAGCGTGCTCTTCCTTTGCAGGATTCCGACTATCGGCTTTATCATTGGCGCAGCTCTGAACAGCGCGAGATTGATATTTTGATCGATGGGGGCAATCATCTGGTCAACGTCGAAGTGAAATCATCTGCTTCGGTAAACCATGACGATTTCAAGCATCTGAAATGGTTCTCAAAAGAAGGGCCTGGCCGGACTAAAGTTTGCACGGGTATAGTGTTCTATCTGGGTCAGAAAAAGCTCTCTTTTGGCGGTGGGAATTACGCGTTGCCGGTGAGCACTCTTTGGAGCCGAGTTACGCTTTAACCTTATAACGACAGTTAGGTGCGAACCCTGACACTGTATTTTGAGCGTGCTTCACGCACAGACATTATGCTCCGACATCTCCAGATACCGCCCCAGAATATTCACCGACTTCCAGCCTCCCGCTCGCATGATGGCTGCCACTTCATATCCGGCACAGAGCATATCCTGCGCCGCACCAACGCGAAGTGAATGCCTGCTAAAGGCATCAATATCCTCGGACCCGCGCCATGTCAGCCATTCTTCCACAGCGTCAGCGTTGCTCTTGGACGTGAATGCGACGCGCCCCTGCCCGAACGGGTCGGCCTTGCTGCGCCGGATGATGACCCGCATCGTTCCATCAGCCAAGGTTTCCAGATCATTGGTTGTCAATGCCACCAGTTCGGATCGGCGGGGCAGAAGCTCATAGCTTATCCCCTTTACTGCACATTACGCTGTCAAAAGAGGGGCACCAAACCGCGACAATACCAGAGTCTGGTGACTATATGCGTGATCTGATACGGCGTAATCAGGCTTGGGTCGAAGTGATTGCAACGCTTCAGAGCGCGATTAACGAAGGCGTGCAAAGCGGTGATCCGAGGCCAATGGATACGGCAAAGTTTCTGTTACGGATGCGGGGCCAACATGGCCGCTAAGTCTTGGACGATCCGCCCGAAGGCAGAACAGGATTTCTCGGACATCTGGCTTTATGGCGTCGAAATTTGGAGCGTCGGACTTGATAACTATTATCAAGCCTAGTATTCTCGAACCTACACGCTTTGGAGGGAACAATGATCAGCGCAGACCTTGGATCGCAACTAGAGGGCTTCGTCGCGAAACTTGTCGAGACTGGGCGCTATAATTCCAAGAGCGAAGTTCTGCGCGAGGGCATACGCCTGATTCAAGAGCGCGAGGCAAGACTCGCCGTACTTGACCACGCACTCGCCAAAGGGATTGAAGACGCAGAGGCAGGGCGCACCAACCCTACAGGCGATGTGTTCGCACGGCTTGAAGCCAAGTATGAGGCCATGGGTCGCGATGCAAAATGAGAGTAGAACTTACGGCTGCGGCAGAGGCTGATCTAGAAGCGATTGGCGACTACATCGCACAAGATAATCCGATCCGGGCCCTGAGCTTCGTGCGGGAGCTTTTCCGCAGCTGCACAGAACTGGCTGATATGCCCGAGGCATGGCCCATCGTCCCGCGTTATGAGAGCCACGGTGTTCGCCGCCGGGTCCATGGTCGGTATTTGATTTTCTTTCGCGTTAAAGCTGATCGAACCGTCGTCCTGCACGTGTTGAACGGGGCAATGGACATAGAGCCCATCCTGTTTCCCAACGGCTGAGGCATTGCTACCAAGACCCGGTATGTTTCACCGCCGGACTTTGGGGGAGATCCCGTTCGTCAGAGCCGGATCTCTTCGTCACGGGGCGTTGATGGTGTGGATACCCCCGCTCAGCGGCATCGCAATGTGCCAGAATGGTGAAGTATCACCAAGCAACGAGGA
>NZ_JAIMIA010000123.1 GCF_019966495.1 Tateyamaria pelophila
CGGGCCAGCACAGCATCGCTTCGAAGCATAAGGCACCCGCCTTCAGGCGTTTCCGCAACTCCGGAGACCCTCAGAGGAAAGAGATACTTGATCCACAGGCCTGATCAGGCAATCTTCGCGTCAGATGGCAGGCCACTTGGGGAATGTCGGTTCACGGTAGATCCGATACAACTTCTTCCAATTAACATGCCACCCCTCGCGCTTCAGCAGAATGTGCAGGCGTCGATACCCAAACCGCCGTCGTTCAGATGACAGCCCCTTCAGCCGACCGCGCAGCTCGGTATCCGCTGGCCGCTTCGACACACGCCGATAAACACGCGGGTCAATCCCGGCCAAGGCGCAGGCGCGCTTCTGGTTCTATCGCTTCTCTGTCATGGCCCAGCTCCCAGCTCTGCGTCGCGCACCGGGCCTCAAAAGTTTTTTCCAGCATTTCCTCGAGCGTCGACACATCCATCATCTGCTCGGCCAAGAGTTTCTTCAGCTTGGCATTCTCAACCTCAAGCGCCTTCAGCTTCTTCGCATCCGACACTTCCATACCGCCATACTTGGATCGCCATTTGTAAAACGTCGCCTCGCTGACACCAAGCTTGCGGCTCAGTTCCTTCGCACCAAGCCCTGCCTCATGCTCTTTCAATATCCCAATGATCTGTTCTTCGCTGAAACGGATTCTCTTCATCGTCTGTCTCCGCAGTTGGAGAACAGGCTAACAAAAAACACCGGACTTTTCAGGGGAGCAGGTCAACTTTTATGCTCCGACCCTCCAGCGTTTCCCTCCATGCGATCAACTCCTCCTCCGGTTCCACGGCCAAGGCGGTGTGGTTAGCGAAAATTGAAATGGTTCTCCTGCGGCACATAGCGCTCGGGCTGTTCGCTTCCGATGTAATAGAAGAAAGCGACGGTGTCCCCTTTGCCCGCATCAAAGAAGAAATGCAGGAAATCGTGGTGACCGAGGGGGCCCCAACCGCGCTTGCTGATCGCATGCACCAGCGGAATCGCAAGAGCGTCACAATAATACTCCACCGTCTCGATCAGCTTCCAGGTTGGCCGCGCCGTGTGATCGCCCCCACGAAGCACGACTTTCACGGCATCTTCGGATGCATGGCGCGTTCCGGTCAGATCGCCCGAGCCCACGCCCATGGCGTCGTTGAAGCTCTTGGCCTTGGGGGCGTCGTCGCGCTCGCCAAGTAAATTGTCACTGTGCCAATTAACAGCATGGCACAACACGGAACAGTAGAGCGGAAACGCGGGCGGCCCCGGTCAAGCAGCAGCGGCAGCGATGGCCTGCTGAACCGCGATATGGTTGTGGACCTCGCCTCTGAGGCCGCGCGGACTCAATCAATCGACGAGATGCGTTACTTCACCTTGCAAAGCAGTTGGGCGTCCGGCCGGCCGCGCTCCACGACCATGTCGGGAGCAAGGATGATCTTGCGTCGGCCACTCTCAATCGCTTCTACGCCGATCTTCTGACGCGGCTCGAACCCTCTGCCCATCAGGCCTTCCTGATTGAACGCGCCGAGACGCATCCAACAGGAGACATGCCGGGCCTCGGATTCGGCCTGCGTGACTTCGCGCGGATACGTTCTGACGACGTTTTCGAGTTGGGCCAAGAAGCGCTGCCGGATCACTTTGCGGGCCTGCGCGGCCCACAACCGTGACGGCAGACAGGTGGCAAATCCGGGGAAAATCCAGTCCAGAACCAGCGTCACAATGATCAACCCGATAAAGGACCAGGACGCGCCGTAGATATCCCGCAACCGCGCCTCGGCCGGGCTTGAAGCGCCAAAAGCGAAAAGCGCGTATCCGAAAAGTGGCGTGACAGCCCCGAGCATCAGGTTCCGCAGGAACAGCGTCCAGAATAACAGCGGATCAAAACCGAAGAAGCTGATCATGGCGGACATCAGGATCGACACTTTCAGGGCTTCAACCCGTATGAACATCGACAGCTTGCGATAGATTGTGGCGACGGCAAGCGCTCCGAAAACGCCGCAGGCTGCAGATTCGTTCGGTGTGGTCACATCGAATAGGATCAGCCCCCAAAACCGCAGAAATAACGTTGGAAAAAGGAAGCACTGACCGGTTCGCCTCTAAGACCGAGCCCTTTTTGGCATTGAGCGCCAGGACAATGTCGCGCGATGTGTCGCGCCAGAGCACGAACTGGGCATAGACGAAGAATAACAGTCCTGCCGCGACACCCGGTACGACACCTGAGGCAAGAAGCGCAGAAATCGAAGTCCCCGACAGTACCCCGATCAGCACCACAAGAAACTGGGCGGGATGATCGGTGCGAGGCAGGTCCCCCAGAACCAGATTGGCCAGCAGATATTTGTCGCCGCCCCGCTCCATGCCTTCGGCCATGACGGTCCGTTCGAGCATCGCAGCGACAGCAATCACAGAGCCTGAGAACGTGCCGAGCAATTCGGAGATCACAACCAAAATCACATATTGCCGGCCCCGGATGCGCCCCAACCGAGACAGTAACTCCCCTAAAGGACAAACAGCGGGATCGTCACCAACTCCGAAGTGGTCACCGAATCCAGGATTGACACCGCAATAATCGACAGCATCTGCGGACCCATGAGCGAGAGCGCCGCAAATATGTTGAAGCTGAAGAAGGCCGCGAAGACCGGCATACTCAGGAGGAAGAGCCCCGCGAGCACTAAGACACCTGCACAGATTGGCATGGCTCAGGGTCCTCCCGAGCTATTTTGGAGCAGCGCGCGCGGTGCCGGCCGTCTGGTAACGATCCGATGCAGCATCCAACATCGCGAGATAGGATACCCTGCCGCCGTGGCCGTACCGGCCGCAAATGCAGAAGCGAGAGAATTCCAGATAATCCAGCTTATGGTGATCAGGACCCGGAACGTGGCGACAAGGGCGGCGCCGGCTAATTGGCCCGGTGAAAATTGTGGCGAGGATGTCCATTGCCACATTTTGGCCATGACGGGACACCGCCGACGTGGTCACAAAGATCGAGCAAGCGAGCAAATAACCTGACCTGTCCGGTGCCCATGCGATCGGCGCATTGAAAAAGTTACGCGACATGGTCGCAACGAAGGTTAGGGTGGCGATGCTGATCAAGGCCGCCATGCTGCACCACAATCCAATGTCGCTGAGCCGGTTGTGCATCAGTTCGAACTTCGCGAGCATATGCCCCGCTCCCAAAGTTGGGTCCGGGCTGAAAGGCTCAACCCGGACCCGCTTCAACGGCTGTTCGCGCAGCTGACCGGCCTCCTCGACGCCTCCGCACAGCCGCATTGCGAATTCGTCATCGCGGGTTTCGGCAAACGTCCAGGACCACAATGCGATGCCATCAGTCATGTTATGGCTGACCTCGTCACTCAGGGTCAGCAGTTCCATGCCTGCGGCGGCGAGCTTTTCCTGCTCTTTTGCATTAAACGGTCGTGGAACCCCGATATTTCGTCATCCAGAACAAACGCCTGCGCCTCAAAAACCGCACACCCATCTTCAGGCCACGCATCCCAGACCTGGTTCACGAGAATGACATGGGGTGCCGATACGTCGATCTTGAATTAGCGGTCCGTGACTTCGGCGAAACCGTAGCCCGTTGCCCGAGCGGCGTGGAACAGGGCCCCATCCACGACGCAACGCTTAAGGGCGCTGAACATTTCCGCTGGGGCAGAACCACCTGATTCCCGCCAACGGAGCTGATGCCGGGGTTCTGAGGCGGCAACGCGAGGATCTGCATACCTGAAAGATCACCTGCCCTGACAAATCACGATTGAGATAAATCCAGTAACCGTGTGTCAAAGACACAGAAAACGCATGCAGTCTGGGGGGCGTACATTTCGCGCACGACCTCCTTTGCGTTCGAGGCTCTGAAAGCCGACGCATCCGGGCGGATGCTTTCAAGGCTAGAGAGCAGCGTGGCGGACCCGGTGTGGAACCCAAGGTATGTGCACAGCACCTGGAACAGGCCCAACTTTTTTGGCTCAGGCTGTGCCAGTGGCCGAAAGGTCTCTGGTCCCGAAACCTGCACCGTGATCTCGCCTCCGGAGGCTTCGGTCAGAAGTTCCGCAAAGCGGTCGCAGATCACGACGGAGCCGGAATAGCGGGCATCTCATGTCTTGAGCATTCGGATATTTGTCTGCGCAAGTGCCATGCGTGCGGTCAGCGCCATGGCGGTAGCGGTGGCAAGGGTTGTCAGTCGTTTCATGTTGGCCCTCCTCCCTACGTGTTTTCTGTGATCATCTTAAGGCGCCCGGGCGCAACGCCGGGGCGAGGATCGCGCCCGCAGCCGACGCAACGGGTTCGAGCTTTATCTGCATGAACATCGCGCGCACTGTGCAGGCCCCGGCGGATGTGACGGGAATGCCAAGGGTGGCCTCGACCGCGGCAAAGGCGTGCAGTGATGGCATCTGCACGCTCCACGACAGCACCACGACATCTACGCCCTTCGTATCGAACCGTTTGACATCTTTGATCAATGCCATCGGATCGTGGGCGGCAACCTCAAGGTTGTCCTCGGTTTCCAGCACGAGGCTGCCGTGAATCTCAAAGCCTTCGTGGGCGACATAGTCCGTCACGCGCTATGCGAGCGGCTTCATGTAAGGCATCAGAAGACTGACACGCTTGGCACCCAATCAATAAGCGCTCCGACGGAGGAGACGACAGGGATGTCTTTTTGCCCCGCCGCGATGGCACCCTCGAGGTTTGTCTTGGAGGTCCGGTGGTTGCCCAGGCCCTGGCACATGAGTGCCACGAGACAGGCGTATCCCATCAAGTTCAAGTCGGCGTCCGATAGCTCCTGCGCGCCGCGGTACAGGCATCGAGCGCTGCGGGAATTTCATTTTCGCTCTCCAGCGCTTTGACGAGGGCGATGGAATCCTCCATCGTGATCCTTGTGCCTGAGCCGATGGAAAAATGCGCGTGCCGCACCCCATACCCGATCAGCACACGATGGCCATGGGTCCAGTTGTCATTCCAGACAGGCTGGAAATACCGCAACTCAGGTTCGTTCGAGATGAGCGGTTGGCCTTGCAGATCTGCCGTAGAGATCATCGACAAAGGGTTGACGCTGATCATCCGTCATCCGCGTAAACCCGAAGCCTTACCAAGCCGCGTGATCGCATTCCGTCACATTGGTGCACATGTTGTCGGCATACGGATAATAGTGCGCAGAAGGCACCGCGCCGCCTTCACTGCGGAAGCTCAATGTCGGGCGGTGATGCAACCGTTCGGCCCCGTACCAGGCAAAGGCGTTGGAAAGCTGGCTGCCGTGGGTGCCGAGAGTATCGTCATGGGCCCGGCACAGGGTTGAATTGGCCCCATCGGCACCAACGACCGGATCGGCGTCATCCAGCGTCGCTGGTATCGGAGACATCCACGTTGTGCAGAATGTTGACACCCACACCTGCGCAGATGCCCTGCAGCATTCGGAGCAGTTCCAGCCATTTGACCGCGCTGCCACAGGCCTGTCCTTTGATCGAAACGGGCGCGCCGTCCGGGATGATCTCCTGATTTTCCAGCGATTTTGTAATGGACTGCAGTTTCGCAAAGCTCTCGGCATCCGTCGATTCGAGCTTGGTCAGATATGCAAAATGGAGACCTGACGGGTCACCGCCCAATACATTGATTTTGGGCCTTTTCACTTCGCAGGATGAGAGTCTGCTCGCCTGCGCGGCGTCTTCGGCGGCGATTGTCTTGGCGATCATCTTGCGCAGCGCGACCTTGTCGCGTTTGCCCACCTTGGTCAGAGGCAACGCATCGATGGGCTCGATCCGCTCGGACCATTTGAAGACGGCAAGCCCTGCGTCCTTTGGGAACGCGGCAAGCTCATTGACGTCGGGGCAGCGCGCCGTTCTTTCCAGCAACCGCGTAAAGGCGGATGCGCTGGCCATGTGTCGGCGACGGTATGCCCACAAGGGCGACGTCGGTGAAGGTCGGATGGGCCATCATGGCGCGCTCCACCTCTTCGCAGTTGACCTTTTCGCCTGCGCGATCGACCACGTTCTTGATGCGACCTTCGAAAGTGTAGAACTTCACTCCGTCGATGACATGGGCCTTCATCAAGTCGCCGGAGCGATACTATCCGTCGGACGTGAACGCGTCCGCATTGCGTTCAGGTGCGTTGTAATAGCCGCGAATGGAACAGGGGCCAAAGATGGCCAATTCGCCGATCTCGCCATCCGGCACCTCGTTTTCGGTTCCGGGGTCGAGCAGGTGGACTCTGTCATGCTCTGAGATTGGCGCGCCGCAGGTCTCAAAGCGGACAAACTCACTGTCGCCTTACGGGTGAACATGATCGTACCCTCGATCATGCCAAAGATATGATGCCCGGTCACGCCCATGTCGAAGTCGATGATCTCTGCGGCTTGGAGGAGAAGGTTCCGCGCAGGTTTGCGGTGGGAATATGGCTTTCGGCAATCTCCGACTTCATCCGCATTGCGATGGGTTTCGCCGCCCCGATGACCGTGTGGCGCAAGGGTTGTGGGGCGCGCGCATCGCCTGCTGATCGACCCGCGGTATCGCGATCACCGTACCGTCGGGCATGATGATAGGTCCTCAGCCGCATCCCATGTTCAGGTTGTGCGCAAAAGGCATCGGCACGAAAAACCGATCCTTGGTGGTCCAGCCTTTGAACGCCGCCACGAGGCGCATGTTGTAGAGGTATTCGGAATGAATGCGCGGAATGATCTTGGGCACGTCGGCGGTCCCACCCGATTGCTGGAACGCTGTCCCTTGAAACGGGTCCTGCGGGGTGTCGGCAACCGCGGCGCGCCGCGTCGAGACCACCCTGCATGAGGTCACCCAGATCAACGACATCGTCGCCACCGGGACCGCGTGTGGAAACAATGAGGTTCATCTCTGGGACAAGCCCTTGCATCTTGTGCGCGAAGGCCGTGAAACCGAATTTCGCCCCATAGGTTTCGACGAGATGCGCTTTGGCGCCACCAAAACGCCCAGATACCCGATCTTCCAGCAGGCGATGAAGCAAATCAGTGTTTCGGACGTGTTCGTCAGCTGAAAGATGACGCGGTCGCGCGGGTTCAGGCCAAGACCCAGAAGACCGGCAGCGACTTTTTCGGTCACTTCATCGAACTCGGTACAATTATATGTGCCACCCAGCCAGAGCACGGCATCGCGGTCAGGATGGGCGGCAACTGCTGTGCGAAACCCGTCGGCCAGGGTTTCTTCGATGATCGCACCGACCTCGGCCTAATGCTTCATGCCCGAGGGGGCCGGGTAGTCGACACCCTCGACCATGGCCTTTGGTGCAAATGTCATGGTCTTTTCTTCCCATTTCAATGGCGTCAGGTCAGGAGCCTGTCGCTCAGCCAGTCTCGGATGGTCGCTCCCGCGACATACTGGCCGCGCTCAACGGCTGTCCGTGGTGCGTGCTGCGTACAACGACGCAGGCCTTGTCCTGTGTGCCCATGGCGGCATAGGTTTCGTCCAATTCCTCAGGGAACACACAGGTATCGGCGGCCTAACGGATTATGAATTTGGGCTGGTCGATCATGGGCGCACAGCGCAAGACGCTGGCCTTTGACGTGAGACCTGACCAGGTGGACAGCCAGCTTTCCGGCATACAGACCTTGCCGAAGCCGACGCCGTTCATGTTGGGCCTGCACGAGACCTGCCCCTGGAGCGAACCAAGGCTGTGATAGTCGGGTCAAGGGTCAAGGGTCAGGTGCCAGTTGCGCAGATCGGTACCGGTGCGCGGCACTTTGAACATGTTCTGCCAGCCAGCGGTTTGCGCCGTGACGTCATCGACGGCACCTGCTTTCGCGGCCTTGCGGGCCCGCACCATCTCGCGGGCTATGGTGTCAATCCGCTCCACGTGGTCGCGTTGCGCCGCGCGATAGCGCGCTATCAAAGCCGTATCGTAGTGCGCGCCGTCGGGGTCGTACCGGTTCTCGGAGGAGAACAGGAACAAGGCGGATCAATGGAAAGCAGGTCGTTTTCGTTCGTTACCGGGGGGGCAGCGAGTTGATGAGCTAAATGCCCTGGCCCGAATGCGGTGCGCAAAAAACCATCAGACCGGGTTTGGCCAGCGGCGCGTTCGACAGCTTGACCGGGTGCCCGGCAGGCGTTTCTCTCTGGCGCGAGGTTGGCCTGCTCTGCGTAACAGGCGAAAAGGCCAAGCCCCGAATTGCCTAAAAGATTGATCTGCTCATCGCCGCGATCCTTCAAGAATGCAGTGCCAGCATCAACCTCAAGAACGGCGAGTTCAAGTTCCAGCCGCAGGTCATTGCCAGCAGCGCGGGACCCTTGGACGCAGACGGCCGAACCCACTTTTAACAGTTCGGGGATGAGGTAATGGGTTGCCAGTATCTCGCGCGGATGCATCAGCGTGACCAACTCTGCGCGATGGGACAGCGACGATCGTTCCGATGAAGTTGTCATCAGCCTAAGCCCCAGACATTTATCGGAGGGCGCATGCCGAAGGGTGGCCGCTTTCAGTCAGTCAGACTCGGTTTATAAATCGACTTATATTTGTGCGACAGGCGCAAAAAATAAGCAAAACCGATCAACGGAGCAGCGGACGCGTTTGCTTCTACATTCAGCACCGTGGACAATGCACGATGGCGCTCATTGAGTATGGTTGCTCAAACGCGGCGTTTCGGACGAACAAACGCAGACACAGAGGAAACCATAATGTTCTTACGTTCAATGATCGCATTTGGCCTTTTGGGGGCAACGGCTGTTCAGGCGCAAACCGATCTTCCATTTGCGCTTGATTGGAAATTCGAAGGGCCGGCAGCGCCTTTCTTTGCCGCCATCGATAATGGTTACTATGCGGCGCGCGATCTCAACGTTACCATCGAAGCTGGCACCGGGTCGCTTGATGCGATTCCCAAAGTGGCGACGGGCGCATTTGCGGTGGGGCAGGCTGATATCAACAGTCTCGTTCGTTTCCTCGATCAGAACCCCGATGCACCGGTCATCGCTGCGATGATGATCTACAACAAGCCACCCTTCGCCATCATCGGGCGCAAATCGCTTGGTATCGATGGGCCCAAAAGCCTCGAAGGCAAGGTGCTTGGTGCGCCACCCCCTGATGGGGCATGGGCGCAGTTCCCAATCTTTGCCGCGGAAAATGACCTTGATGTCGACTCCATCACCGTCGAACCCGTCGGCTTTCCGACGCGCGAGCCCATGTTGGCCGAAGGCAATGTGGCCGCGATCACCGGGTTTTCGTTTACCTCCTTTTTGAACGCGGCCCGCCTCGGGGTGCCCGAGGACGACCTCGTGACGATCCTGATGGCCGATTACGGCGTCGATCTCTATGGCAACGTGATCATTGTGAACTCGGACTACGCCTCTGAAAACCCGGATATCATCAAGAGCTTCCTTGAGGCGACCGCCGAAGGCTGGGCCGCTGCGGTCGCGGATCCTGCCGCTGTCATACCGATGCTGCTGGAGCGCAACCCCGCCGCTGATCCCGCCCTGGAACAACGGCGCCTCGAGCTTGCGCTGGACGCCAATGTGCTGACGGACGAAGTGGCCGCGAACGGTTTCGGGTTGATTGACGACGCCCGCTTTGCCGCGTCGCTCGAACAGATCGCGACCACCTATGAATTCGCGTCGCCTCCCGATGCATCGAAATACTTCACCAATGCGTACATGCCCGAGGGTGGGTTTTCCCTGTCTGATTGAGATATGGAAAACCTCATCGAAATTGCCGACGTTCGGCACACCTTCCAGACAGCTTCCGGCCCGCTTCCAGTTCTGGACGGGTTGGAAGTGTCTGTGCCGGAAGGCGGATTCGTCGCGGTTGTGGGCCCGTCCGGGTGCGGAAAATCAACGCTGACACGATTGATCGCGGGGTTGTTGATCCCGGATGAAGGCTCGGTTTTCGTGCATGGCGCTCGGGTGACCGGGCCGCGCGCGAATGTGGGGATGGCGTTTCAGAACCCTGTTCTGCTTGAATGGCGCACAATCCTCGACAATGTGCTGTTGCCCCTCGAAATTGTAGCGTCCCCCTTGTCGAAAACCGAAAAACAGGACCGGGCGCGCAAGTTGTTAGCGCTTGTCGGCCTTGAAGGTTTCGAAAACAAACGACCGTCGGAGTTGTCGGGCGGCATGAAACAGCGTGCGTCGCTCTGTCGGTCGCTGATCCACCAGCCCGAAGTTCTGATCCTTGACGAACCCTTTGGTGCGCTTGATGCTTTCACGCGCGAAGACCTGTGGCAGACCATGCACAAGGTCAAGGCCGAAGAGCCGTTTACCGCCGTGCTGATCACCCATGACCTGCGGGAATCGATCTTCCTTGCCGATCAGGTCGTCGTCTTGTCCGGACGGCCCGCGCGGACGCAGTTTACGCTGGATGTGCCCGACACCGGCATTCGCACGCTGGATCATCTTTATACACCTGAAGCCGCAGAGATGCTGAACATCCTGCGCCACCAGATCGAAGTTGCGCAAGGTCGCGTACCGGCCAAGGACGTCGCATGACCGCACAAAAAATCCTGGTGCCAACGGCCGCGATCATTGTGTTCCTGATCTTGTGGGAGCTGTTGGTCTGGGCGATGGGCTGGCCAAACTTCCGCATGGCTTCACCCAGTGACCTTCTGCCGGCCTATGAGCGGTATTGGGAATTGTTCCTGACCATGGGGTGGCAGACCCTGTGGCGGACTGTCGTGGGGCTGCTTCTGGCGGTGATATTCGGGACAGCTCTGGGCATGGTGATGGGGTTTTCGCGTGTCATGCGCGATGCGCTTTATCCGCTTCTGGTAGGCTTCAACGCCGTACCAAAGGCCACCGTCGTGCCCATTGTTGCGCTGATGTTTGTGGGCTGGCATGATTTCAACACGATCCTGATCGCCTTCATGATCAGTTTCTTTCCCATTGCGGTCTCCGTCTCCATCGGCCTGTCGACACTTGAGCCTGAATACCGCGATATCCTGCGTGCGCTTGGTGCGTCGCAATCCCAGATTTTCTGGAAGATCGCGCTGCCCAAGACACTGCCTGAGTTCTTCGGCGCCCTGAAAGTCTCTGTTACACTCGCCTTCATCGGCACCAACCTGATGGAGATCGTCTCGCCGCATGGCCGGGGGCTGGGTGCTTTGTTCGACAGTGGAAAGACCAATTCGGATTATCCGCTGATGTTCGCGGTTCTCATCGCTTTAGCCTTTCTTGGGATCGTACTTTATTACATCGTCGTCGCACTCGAAAAGACATTTGCAGGCTGGGCGGATCGCAGCGCCTGACCTCTATATTTCGCCACCGACGCCGAGTTCCTCAAGCCATTTCTGATATTCGATGATCGGCAGGTCCCCGGGGCGCAATGGCATTTCGATCTGGGTCCAGAAGGGCGGCAAGAGCCATGGACGCTGGCTTTCGATAATCGGCTTGTCTTGCTGGCGTACATGAGTGGAAAAGGCGCGGTAGGCTTCGTCCTGCGCGGGATCAAGATCGTAGTCGCGCGCGAAGGTCCAGAAATTGCGGCACGTCTTGTGATCCACAGGGCATGTCGCCAGCCAAACGATATAACGCCCTGACGGCGTGTCCTTGGCCAGCCTGATGACATTGGGCATATGCACTTCATTGTCATATCTGATCCCGACATCGGCACCGGTCGTCCCGCCAGAAGACAAGGATGCGGGCTGCATGGTCTCATAGCTGACTTTCAGAACCGAGCCATCACGGGCAACCGTGTGGTCCGGTGGTGCGGGTTTGTCCCGTTCGCCCAGGATTCCCTCGTGGACCCATGGAAAATGGGTATCATCCAGCGTGCCCATGATCATGCGGGTCGATGCAGTTTTGGACGGCACGTCCTCATCCAGCGTGACGACGCGAAAGGCCGGATCTTCGTACTCCGGAAATGCAGGCAAATCAAAGATCGGGCGATCCGTGAGGCAAACCCAGACCAGTCCCAACGTTTCCGCGACGAGAAAGGAGGGCACCGCCGCAGCAGGCGGTATCTTTCGCCCCTCAGGAAACTGGGGAATGCGCACACATGCTCCGCCATGCCCATAGGCCCAACCATGGTAAGGGCACTGGATCGCCTGTTTGCCATCAATCGTCGCAATCTCTCCGAGGCTGAGGCGCGCCTGATAATGACGGCAGACATCAAGCACCGCCGTCAGTACACCGTCAAGCCGCGCCAGCGCGATTGGTTTCCCCAGAAGTTCAACAGGGTGGATGGCATGTTCGGTCACGTCTTCGGACCGCGCAACCGGTTGCCAGAACGCGGCCATGCCTGTGACGAACTGGTCGATGGCGCCTTGGCTCGGTCCTGAATGAACGTCAGTCGGTCTTGAGTCCTTTTGCATTTTCTCGATCCGTTGATTGCGACGTCAGCCTTCGATCATTTGAGACATATATTCAAAAGTCGACATCAAACCCGTTCGGGGCATTCTCTTTCGCGTAATTTTATCGGTGTGAGCCACCGTTTTGACACGTTATGTGGCCCTGCAACACGAGGATATGGGGTTTCTGTAGCAACTGGTCGTAATCTGCTTCATCCGATTCACTTTCCACCTAATGGATCGAAGCCACCGGCTTCTAGCCGGTCCGCTTCAGCGAATCTTTCTCTGATCTTCTCTCCTGAATTTTGAAACCCGCTGTGGCGGTATGGTTTCAAAATTCAGGAGAGAAGATCATGCGTT
>NZ_JAIMIA010000124.1 GCF_019966495.1 Tateyamaria pelophila
GATTTGCTGCTGCTCATAAATGCAAACGCTACAAAAATCCCCAACAATCAAAAAGACGGCCCTCACCGGAGGAATACGAACAAGAACAGAGAGGGCAAGAGAGAGAGTTTTCATGGGTAGTCCTTTCAGGTTGGGTTTTGATTGGCAGGTCCTATGCTGCCGGTACAGGTGCTGCGGGGTCTTGAGCTGGTTGCAGCAATTCTCTGTTGACCCGTTTCAGGGCCAGCCTTTTCCAGATCACGAAGATCGACGGAATGACAAAGAGCGTCAGGAGGGTCGCGGTCGCCATGCCACCGATCATCGGAGCCGCGATCCGCTGCATGATCTCGGACCCAGTTCCGGTGCCGTACATGATCGGAATGAGTGCTGCGAAGATGGTTGCAACTGTCATGACTTTGGGACGCACGCGCAGGAGCGCACCTTCGAAAACCACCTCTTCAACATCCAGCGAGGTCATTTCGCGCCGCTCAGTCGCGGCGTCTTTCTTGCGTTTTTCCCATGCCAGATTGAGATAGAGCAGCATCACGATGGCAGTTTCGACCGCCACGCCAGCCAGCGCGATAAAGCCCACCAGAACCGCAACCGAGATATCAAAGCTGAGATACCACAGAAACCAGACGCCTCCGGCCAAGGCGACGGGTAACGCGGCAAGAATAATTCCCACCTCGATCACTCGATTGAAGGCCATGAACAGCATCAGGGTGATAATCAGAAGTGTCGCCGGGGCTACGAGCTTGAGCCGTTCCTGCATGCGTTCGATGTATTCGTACTGCCCGGACCATGTGATGGAATAACCCGTTGGCAGTGTGACCTGATTGGCGACAAGCGCTCGGGCTTCGTTGACATAGCCACCCAAATCACGCTCCGCGATGTCGATAAAGACAAATCCGGTGCGTCGGGCGTTCTCAGAGCGGATCATGGCAGGTCCATCGACGACTTTGATTTCCGCCAGACTGCCGAGCGGAATGTGCGCACCCGAGGGCGTCACCACCGGCAAATCGCGCAGCCGTTCGGGGCTGTTGCGCCATTCCTGCGGGTAGCGCAGGTTGATCGGGAAACGCTCAAGACCCTCGACGGATTCAGATACCTGCATTCCGCCGATGGCAGTCTGCACGACATCCTGAATGTCGCGGACAGACATCATGTAGCGAGCTGCGGCATCGCGATCGACGTTGATCTCAATAAACCGCCCACCAATGGGGCGTTCAGCGTAGGCCGATGCCGTACCATCAATATCAGCCACTACGCGCTCTACCTCGATCCCAATCTGTTCGATCACACTGAGGTCTGCGCCGGATATCTTGACGCCCACGGGTGTCTTGATGCCGGTCGCCAGCATGTCGATTCGGTTCTTGATCGGTTGAATCCAGACATTGGTAACGCCGGGGATCTGTACCACGCGATCAAGCTCGTTGCGGATCATCTCCATCGTCATGCCGGGGCGCCACGCGTCCTCGGGTTTGAGCTGGATGGTCGTTTCGATCATCGTCAGCGGTGCGGGATCGGTGGCGGTGTCCGCTCGGCCCAGCTTGCCATGCACGGTCAGAACCTCGGGCACAGTCGCGATCAGGCGGTCGGTCTGTTGCAAGACCTCGCGCGCCTTGCCGATAGACACACCGGGATAGAGCGATGGCATATAGAGAAAATCGCCCTCGTTGAGTTCGGGCATGAATTCGGTTCCGATGCGCTGAAGCGGCCACATCATCGAGGCGACAAGTGCGCCCGCCAGCACCGTCGTAGCCCATGGCCACGCCACGGCGGCGTCCAAAAACGGGCGGTAGATCCAGATCACGATCCGGTTCAGTGGGTTCTTTCGTTCAGGCAGAATGCGCCCGCGCACGAAATAACCCATCAGCACCGGCACCAGCGTGATCGACAGGATCGCGGCGGCGGCCATCGCATAGGTCTTGGTGAAGGCGAGCGGTTTGAAAAGCCTCCCTTCCTGGCTTTCCAGCACGAACACTGGCAGGAAGCTGACCGTGATGATCGCAAGCGAATAGAACAGCGCGGGCCCGACCTCTGAGGCACATTCACTGACGATGCGCCAACGGTTTTCGTTCGTCAGTTTCTCTTTTTCGATCCGCCTGTGCATCGCTTCGATCATGACGATCGCGGCGTCCACCATGGCCCCGATGGCAATGGCGATGCCGCCCAGCGACATGATATTGGCGTTCACCCCTTGCAGCTTCATGATGATAAAGGCCGCAAAAATGCCAAGCGGGAGCGACAGCAGGATCACCAGCGACGACCGGATGTGCAAAAGGAAAGCCGCACAGACCAGAATGACGACGATGAATTCCTCGGTCAGTTTCTTTTGCAGGTTCTCGATCGCACGCTCGATCACGCCCGCGCGGTTGTAAGTGGTGACGATCTCGACCCCTTCGGGCAGGCTGGAGCGTAGCTCTTCGATGCGGGTTTCCAGGGCCTTGATCGTGGCCAGCGCATTGCCGCCCCAGCGCAGGATCACCACGCCGCCGACGGCGTCACCCTCTCCGTTGAACTCGCCCACACCCCGTCGCATCTCGGGGCCAAGGCGGATGTCGGCCACATCGGCCAAGGTGATCGCGGCCCCTCGGTCGTTGACCATCAGCGGTGCTTTGGCCAGGTCCGCCAGTTCATCGACGTAGCCCGTGGAGCGGACCATGAATTCGGCCTCGCCCATCTCGATCACGCTACCGCCTGTCTCGCGGTTCGCGCCCTGAATGGCGTTACGGATCTGGGCAAGCGTTACATCATAGGCGCGCAACTTGTTGGGATCGACGACGACTTGGTATTGCTTGACCATGCCACCGATGGTGGCGACCTCGGACACCCCGTCGACAGTCTGCAGCTCGTACTTCAGGAACCAGTCCTGAAGCGTGCGCAACTCGGCCAGATCATGGCCGCCGGTACGGTCGATGAGCGCATATTGGTAGATCCAGCCCACGCCCGTCGCGTCCGGTCCAAGCTGGGGCGAGACACCTTCAGGCAGATCGGCAGCGATCTGGCCAAGGTATTCCAGCACCCGCGTGCGTGCCCAGTAGAGGTCGGTTCCGTCCTCGAAAACCACATAGACATAACTGTCGCCGAAGAACGAAAACCCGCGCACGTCGCTGGCCCCTGGCACGGCAAGCATGGCAGTTGCAATCGGATAGGTGATCTGGTCCTCGACCACCTGTGGCGCTTGACCCGGATAGGGCGTTTTGACGATCACCTGTACATCCGACAGGTCTGGAATCGCGTCTACGGGGGTTTCCCGAATTGCCCAGATACCTGCAACGGCCATTATCACCGCGAGAGCCAGAATGATCACGCGGTTCGCGATCGAAGCGCGAATGATGGCCGGGATCATTGGATCACATCTGGAGCCGCAGCCACGCCAACCAGCGTCAATGAGAAGTCCGCGTTGCGCTTGAGCAGAAGCGTGACCTCATCTCCCTCCGGCAGGCGCGACACATCAACTGACGGAGCAATGACGAAATCCATCGTCATCCCCGGCATCCCGATCTCCATCATCGGGCCGTGGGTGATGTTGGCCATACCCACCGCTGCATCGAGGGAATTGATGGTGCCTGACACTTCCATTGGCGGAGTAATAGGTTCGGCGGACGCAAGGACCATTGTCATACCGTCCGGGCGGGCGAAGGTCAGGGTCATCTCCTGTCCAGTGATCAACGCGGCAGGATCAAGCGCCTCGTCCAAGGCGAACCCCATGGTCATGCCGGGCATCCCGATCTCGACAATTGGTCCGTGCGCGATGGTGGCCATGCGTGTCTCTTGATCGACCATCTCAATGGTCCCGGACACCACAATCGGCGGGGTCGCAGCATCTTCTTTTGCCGCTTCCATCGCTTCAGGCATGCTCATCTCGTTTTTGCTCATCATCCCGTCGCCGCGCACGGCGACGATTGTGAAGAGCCCATCCTCCCCTTTGGACAGATCGAACTCGACGGGCTGATCGAGCGGCACCTCTGCCACGTCGAACCCTGCGACTGGCATGTCCATCTGCATTGAAGGCCACCCCAATTCCGGGATCGGATCATGCGATAGCGTCAGTTTGCCATCCGGCGTAACGGCCATCACAGTTCCTGTGCCTGTCGCGGCAATTCCATCGTCGCTGCCAAGCTCGATCAGGCTGAGCAACCCGTCCGCACCGCGTGCCGCACGGAACGCCACCTGCAAACCCGGTTCCAACCGGCCCAGCGGAATATCGGCGCGCAACGGAAAACGCGATGTCATCGCAGGCCAATCCAGCGCGTCTAGTGCCGCATGTTTGATCGTGGCGCTGCGGTTTTCGATATCGAGCGCAATCAACTCGCCCGTCCCGCGTGCAGGAGTCTCATCCGTCGGTGCCATACGCATCAGACCGGCGCTCAACGCGCTCTCGCTGTCGATTAAAAACTGAGCGGAGGCGACGACTTCCTCGCCGGGTGCCAGACCCTGCACAACTTCCGTCCGGCCGCCCCCGCCGAAATTGTCCCGCAGACCCGTTGTGATCAGGCGCGGCTTGAATGTGCCTTCTCCGGTTTTCAGAATGACGCGTTCGGCAGCGCCCGTACGAATGATCGCCTCGGTGGGGACCGTCAGCGCCATGCGTGTCTGGTTGGGGATCAGGCTGACATTTCCAAACATGTTGGGCCTGAGCAGCCCCTCGGAATTATCAAAGCGCAGGCGCACTGGCAGCGTCCGCGTCTCGGCATCAAGTTCTGGATAGATGTAATCGATCGCGCCCTCGAAGGTGCGCCCATGCAAGTGCTCAAACCGGGCGACCGCGCGCATGTCATCTGTCATGCGCGCGATGTCACGCTCGAAGACATCCACGATCAGCCAGACGGCACTGAGGTCGGTCAAAGAGACGGCACGAACACCAGGTTGCAGGAACATCCCGTCTGCTGCCTCGAGAGAGATGACCACCCCGTCCTGCGGGGCCAAGACCTCAATGTTGCGCGCAAGCACACCTTCGGCCTCAATCCGGGCGATTTGGTCGTTCGACATGCCAAGGCTGCGCAAATTGCTGCGGGCGGCTTGGAGTATGCGGGGGGCGCCATCCCCAACCGCGCGCACAAGATCACTGCTGGCAGAGCCGATCTGGGGCGAGAACATCTCAAAAAGGATGTCACCTGCGCGCACTGGATCCCCGACGGCGCGGACGTTCAACGCCTCGATCCAGCCTTCGACGCGGGTATGCACATGACTTGTCAGGTGCTCGTCATAGCCAACAAAACCCACCGTCTCGATCCGCTGCGAAATCTCGGACACCTGCGCAATCGCGGTGCGGACACCGATCGCATTGATCTCGGCTGCTGACAGCGTCACCTCGGATGGATCGCCCGAAGGTTCCTCACCAGCAAAGACTGGCACCAAATCCATTCCCATGGGAGATTTTCCAGGCCCCGGCTGCCGGAAATTGGCATCCATCGGAGCAACCCAATAAAGGATTTCTGGCCCTGTCGATCCGGCCATCTCCGATGGATTGAAGTACAGTCTCTCCAGATAGATGCCGCCAGCAACCCCGGCGGCAAGCGCTAGAATGCTCAGGGCTGAATATCGTCCACGCATTGTTGCCTCACCCCCAGTCCCGACAACGGAACTGTTTCCAATCAATTAAAGTCACGCGGTCGCAGGATGCGGCCGCGGTTCGGAAATCAATCAGACGTGTCTTGGGGGTCGATCTTGGGTTGAACCTGTGTTCGAGGAAGGCGCTGTACCACGATCAATCACTTGCGTGCTGGGCAGAAGCGCGCCAATTGTGACCAGCTGAGACGACGAGACAGTGTCGTGAAAGCAGCACATCGAGGGCATGCAATGCGCTGCATTTTCATGCGTCCCATCAAGTTCAGCTCCACCAGGAGCATTGGCATCCAAATTGGCCGAATGCATCGGACACCTGTTCGCCGCGTTGGTCATTTCTTGATGGTGTTCATGAACATCAACCACAGACCTGGTTGCAGAGGCAGGAGGCGCTACGATTTGAAAAACGAACACCAAGATCAGGAGCAAAAGCCCCATTGGCCGTAAAACCAATCCGATCTCAAATTTTTCGCTCGATGCAGTCATGCACATGTCATCCAGCCTTAACTCCCGAAATGCAAGTCAGATCAGCGTGAACGGGCAGACCCTCTGGACGTCGCGAACGCTAAAGCTTTGCAAGCAAATGCTAATTTCTCCTGCGACATAAAGATTTTTCGCAATCCTGCGCACTCGACGTGACAAAATCTGCATTTGTCGGAAACCTTCCCGCGCTGGAATGTTGTTTGTTTTCAAAGGTCACAATTGGGAGGATGAAAATGAGCTATTCGCGATTTCTTGCAATGATCGTCACATCGACGGTCGTGATGTTCGGGTTGATGTATCTGAATACATACGCGTTGGGCCACGTCCAATTCAGTGAAACACGGACCTATATGGCGCTTTACATGGGTGCGGTGATGGCAGTCATAATGCTGCTTTTCATGTGGGGCATGTACAAGAACAAAGCGCTCAACTACGCCATCATCGGATCGAGCGTGGGTGTCTTTGCCGTCTCGCTCTTCTTGGTGCGATCACAAACAACCGTTCAGGATGTCTCTTGGATGCGGGCCATGATCCCGCACCACTCCATCGCCATACTGACCAGCGAGCGCGCCGAAATCTCTGACCCCCGAGTGCAGAAACTTGCCCAAGACATCATCGAAGCGCAACGCCTCGAGATTGCGGAAATGAACGCCTTGATCGCTGACCTTCAGGGAGGACCATCCGCGACGCCGGAAATAGATGGGCGATGAGGCGGCCTTGACCTTCCGGTTACTGGAAGAACTACCATTGAACCCACGGAGGATCCGAGCATGTCGAAGACAGCACTCGACGAGAAAAAAATTACGCGGGATCCCGTGTGCGGCATGACGGTCGATCCGGACGCGGGCAAACCGCGTTTTGAGCATGATGGGCATGTCTACCACTTCTGCCAGGACGGATGCAGGGACACGTTTGTCGAAAATCCGCAGGCGTATATTGAGGCAACCGATCCCGTTTGCGGGATGTCGGTCACGCGGGCGACGGCACAGTTTTTGTCAAAGCATGACGGGGATCGTTTCTATTTCTGCTCGGAACGTTGCCAGCACAAGTTCGAAGACGAGCCCAATGACTATCTGGGGGAGCGTGCCGAGCGTGAACCGATGCCGGAAGGCACAAAATACACCTGCCCGATGCACCCTCAGATCGTTCAGGAAGGGCCGGGTGATTGTCCCAGCTGTGGCATGGCGTTAGAGCCGATGATGCCCACGGCCGATGCAGGACCAAACCCCGAACTGGTCGACTTTCGACGCAGGCTCTGGATCGGCGCACCATTGGCACTGGCCGTCTTTGCACTTGAAATGGGCGGCATGATCGGGATTCCGTGGGCAGGATGGTTCGGCGTGGAAACCGTCCGCTGGCTGCAATTCCTGCTCGCCTCACCGGTTGTGCTTTGGGTCGGGTTCCCATTCTTCAAGCGGGGCTGGTCGTCGATCGTGACCGGCAACCTCAACATGTGGACGCTGATCGCGATTGGTACGGGGGCCGCCTATGCCTTCAGCCTCGTCTCGCTTCTGGCACCGGGCATTTTCCCGGCCAATCTGTCGGGCGATCACGGTCCGCCCCTTTACTTCGAGGCTGCGGCCGTGATCCTTATCCTTGTCTTGGTCGGGCAGGTGATGGAGCTGACGGCCAGAGAACGGACCGGTGACGCGATCCGCGCACTCATGGATTTGGCTCCCAAGACGGCGCGACGCGTAACGGATGCTGGCGACGAAGATGTCGCGCTTGATGACGTGGTCACAGGCGACAAGCTACGGGTGCGGCCCGGTGAAGCTGTGCCCGTGGATGGAATTGTACACCAAGGCCGATCATCAGTAGATGAAAGCATGCTCACCGGGGAACCTGTCCCGGTCGAGAAGGCTGCGGGAGACGCGATCACAGGCGGTACTCTCAACAAGACCGGCTCGTTCGTGATGACAGCGGAAGCCGTGGGCAGCGATACGGTACTTTCAAGGATCGTTGCAATGGTTGCGAGTGCTCAGCGTTCGCGCGCGCCAATCCAGGCGATGGCAGACCGCGTGGCGAGCTATTTCGTGCCGATCGTCATTGGCGTTGCGGCACTGGCCTTCGTGATCTGGATGTTCTTTGGCCCAACACCGGCACTTGGCTATGCGGTTGTCGCCGCCGTCAGCGTTCTGATCATCGCTTGCCCCTGTGCCCTCGGCCTAGCCACACCGATGTCGATTATGGTGGCAACTGGACGGGGCGCTCAGGCAGGTGTCCTGATCCGAGACGCAGAGGCGCTGGAACGATTTGCAAAGGTGGATGTTCTCGTGCTCGACAAGACAGGCACGTTGACGGAAGGAAGGCCGACTCTGACGGATGTTGTCGCCTTGGGCGATAAGACAGAGGAAGAGGTGTTGGGGTATGCGGCAGCTCTTGAACGCGGCTCAGAGCACCCTCTTGCCGAGGCTATTCTGAAAGGCGCTGAGGACCGCGGGGCCAATAAGCTGGACCTAGTGGATTTCAGTGCAGTCACTGGCAAAGGTGTCCGCGGCAGAATTGACGAAACCGAAGTCGCCCTTGGCAACACGGCACTGATGGAAGACCTTGGGGTCGACATCTCTGCTGTCAAAGATCAACTGGCCGCATTCCAGAACAGCGGAAAAACCGCCATGCTCCTGGCTGCAGACGCTAAACTTGCCGGGATTGTCGCAGTTGCCGACCGGATCAAAGACACGACACCTGCGGCCATTCGTGATCTGCATGCAGCCGGTCTCAAGATCATCATGGCGACAGGAGACAGTCAGGGCACCGCAGACGCCGTCGCCCGAGACCTCTCGATCGATGAAGTGCGTGCCGAGGTCTCGCCCGAAGACAAGGCGGATCTGATCGCGGAACTGAAAGCGAAGGGATATTCGGTCGCTATGGCTGGCGACGGCGTGAACGACGCGCCCGCCCTTGCGGCGGCGGATGTCGGCATCGCAATGGGCACAGGCGCGGATGTCGCGGTCGAGAGCGCTGGCGTCACCCTGCTGAAGGGCGACCTCGGCGGCATCGTGCGTGCGCGGGTTCTGGCGCAAGCCACGATGCGCAATATCCGCCAAAACCTGTTTTTCGCTTTCATCTACAACACGGCGGGCGTCCCGATTGCAGCGGGCATCCTGTTCCCAGTTTTTGGCGTGCTTTTGTCACCCATGATTGCTGCGGCGGCAATGAGCCTGTCGTCGGTATCCGTGATCGGCAACTCGCTGAGACTGCGGGGTATCAAATTATGAAGCTGGTCGTCTCAATCGGAATCACGACTGCACTGGCGGGTATGGTTGCATTCTTTTTCTTTGACGCAGGTCCGCAGACCTCTGTAACCAGTGGAGACTATCTGCCGAACCTTGCGCGCGGTGAAGCGGTCTATGCGGAGGCATGTGCTTCATGTCATGGCGCAAATCTAGAAGGGCAACCGAATTGGAGATCACCGGGACCAGATGGACGTCTACCCGCACCGCCGCATGATGAAACCGGTCACACATGGCACCATCCAGATCGATTGCTGCTTCAAATCACCGCTTTGGGCACTGCAGCCGTGGTCGGAAATGGATATGAAAGCAACATGCCTGGTTTTGGCGAAATGTACTCAGAAGATGAGCCTCGAGACGTGCTGGCATGGATCAAAACCCAATGGCCCGATCGCGAACGCGACCACCAAGCGCAAGTCACCGCGCAGGACAGCCAAAGAAATTGACGTGCGTTGACCGCCAGGATCGCATTGCAAGGATAAGCCGCTATAAAACGAGGCGCACACGCCCGCGTGCCGGCCTGATCACCCGCCCTTGTTTCTCAAGTCTGGCGAGTGCCCTGTAAAGTGCGGGTGCAGTCACATCCAAATCCTGCGCCAATGAAAGAAGCGGAACGTCTTCGGGCAAATCATCTTTCTCATCCACCACCTCGATGAGCCTCGCGATAATGCCCTCGGTCAAAGGCTTGATTGCCCTCAGTTCGAGCAATCGCCGGGACTGCATCAGCGACTTTGACAAATAAGCAGCAAAGCGCTGTGCGAGGTCAGGTGACGTCGCCAAAGCATCCAGAACGGCCTTCCGAGGCAATAGATCGACTACGGCTGGTGTGCGTGCGACAGCGTCGCAATGGCAGGATTCAGCAAAAAGGGAAGCTTCAGCGAAGGTTTCGCCCTGCCCTGCCGCGTGAATGCGTATCGAACGCCCCGTCTCGGACCACCTGACCAGATCAATCCGGCCTTCATGCACCTTCATGAAACCCGGGCTCGTTTCTCCTTGGCGAAATAGGACTTCACCAGCGTTCAGCATCACCCGCCTTGCTTTGGCCGGTGCGCAATTATGGTTCAGTTCAGCAAAAAAATCGACAGTCGACATGACCATAATCATATTCGCATAGAGCGCTCGACGCTACCGATCATCCCAACCAAGAAAGGAAACTCCTGTGAAAGTTCTGTACCTACCTTGCCTTATCCTGACTTGGACGCTTGCGACGGCGAGTACGACGTCAGCCCAGCACAGTGATCATCAAAATCATGGAAGCATGCATTCGACCACGACCATGCCAACGGAACCGGGCGATGCCTCTTTTGCCGCAATTAGCGAGATTGTGAAAATATTGGCGCAAGACCCGGACACCGATTGGGAGCGCGTTGATATAGACGCCTTGCGCGTTCATCTGGTCGACATGACCCAGCTAATTCTGGGCGCGAGCGTTGAAACGGAAGAGATACCGAATGGCCTTCGAATGACAATATCGCGGTCGGGCCGTCCTGGGGAAGCCGCATCCCGCATGGTCCCCGCGCATGGTCCCGTGCTTGCGAGTGAAACCGGTTGGTCATCGATAGTCGTTTCCAACGAAGGATCGATCACTTGGACCGTGACTGACCCTGAAGACGGCGATGTCTCTCAGATAAAGTCACTTGGTTTTTTTGGTCTGATGGCGACGGGGGATCACCACAGAGCACACCATATCGCTATCGCAAAAGGTGTTTCGACTCATTAGCGAGTGACCGCTTCGACCACATCACTAAAGCTGATCCATATCTCTATCAAAGGCTACGGTGTGCTTATCGTATGCTCGGCCAATGCTGATGATAATCATCAATAACAATTGGGTGGCTGTGTGATCGGCCACCGCGAACATGCGGGTGATCTTCTGGAAGGTCATCATGAACATGTTCGAAAGTTCCAGTATCGTCACGCGCCCAAAGTAAGACCCCACAAATCATCCCAATGGCCGCGAGCAATGCCAAGAATGCAAAGGCCGTTGCAGGTCCCGCGATGGTAATCAGCCAGCCTGCGAGCGGGTATGTCACCAGCCAGCAAGCGTGTGATAAAGCAAACTGAGCAGCGTAGACGGCGGGTCTGTCTTCAGCGTGTGCAGATCGTTTGAGTAGCCGCCCTGATGGGGTCAGCACCACCGAATAGCCGATCCCGATGACGAACCATCCCGCAAGCAGTGGGAGCCACTGCGTGTCGTAGATCAGTGAGATCAGCGACAGACTGAGCAGCGAGATAACCAGCACTGCCGCACCGCCGATCATCACCGGGCGGTCAGGGCGGTTGTCCAGAAGTCGGGGAAGCAAAAGGGCGGCCAGCATTGACCCGCCACCGAATACACCAAGCGCAATGGCAACTTGCGCATCCCCAAGCCCCAGATCGGCGCGGACCAGCACCACCGTGTTCACCAGCACCATCGCACCCGCTGCTGCCGCTGCGAGGTTAAGCGATAACAGCCCGCGCAGGCGCGGTGTGGCGAGGTATATCCGCATCCCGCGCGTGGTGCGATCATAGATGCCCCTTGGTGCGGTTGGTTGCGGGCTGGGCAGCAGGACCGACACGACCAGAAAAGCCGAGCCAACGAATCCGATCATGGTGCCGAAGAACAACGCATGATAGCTCACGAAGGTCAGCAGGATCGCGGCCAGCATCGGGCTAATGATGTTCTCAAGGTCGTAGGCCAGCCGTGAGAGCGACAGAGCCCGAGTATACCGGTCTTCCTCTGGTAGGATGTCGGGGATGGTCGCCTGAAACGTCGGCGTGAACGCGGCAGATGCGGATTGCAGCACAAAGATCAGGATGTAGGCTTGCCAAACCTCCGCTACGAATGGCAGGCACAGCGCCACAGCGGCGCGGACCAAGTCGAGGCTGACCAGCATCGTGCGGCGCGGCCACCGATTGGCGAAGGCCCCAGCGATGGGCGCAATTCCGACATACGCCACCATTTTGATGGTGAAGATCGTGCCCAACACCAGCCCTGCGCGTTCGCCTGACAGATCATAGGCCAAAAGCCCCAGAGCGATTGTTGCAAGACCTGTCCCAAGCAGGGCCACGATCTGTGCAAGGAAGAGATGCCGGTAAGTGCGATCAGCCAGGACAGAGAGCATGGGCCTTCCTCATAGGTACTTGGTGATCGGTACTGTAACCTGACGTCTGGAAATTTAGTTGGAGATTGCGCTGAGAGCCCCTGCCGAGGCGTGCCCCGGCAGAG
>NZ_JAIMIA010000125.1 GCF_019966495.1 Tateyamaria pelophila
TCCTTGTCCTCGCCGAGGATCATGTTGAGCGCGAACAGAAGCAGGATGATGCCGCCCGCGATCAGCAGCGCCTCTGTACTGACCTTCAGCCCCGCCAGGATCGCCGCGCCGATCAGGGCAAAGACGATGCAGATCACGGTCGATACGGTCACCGTACGGAACGCGATTGCGCGCTTGAGAGAGGCGTCCGCTGATTTCGTCAGGCTCATATAGACAAGCGCTGCGCGCGTTGGACCGCACGTGACGAGTAGAAGTACGAAAATTTCAGACCAGCCCATGAAGTCAACCCTTTTTTTCTTAGTCAGTATAATTTTTCAAATGCATGATAGCGCATACAGGAGAATTCTGGGTTCTAAATCGAGGGTCAAATCCTCCGCAGGTCACGGTCCGTAATTTGCACCTGTCAAAATTGCGGCTAGGGTGCCCACAGCTGGTGAGAAATCCGGCAAAAGCTCTCAGCGTGATCCGCTTGACGGGTGATTGCGTTAGGCCGAACAGCTATTTAAACGCGCCGCACAATTGAAGCCGGCTCTGTAAAGAATGAAGGAACATGGAAAATTTTCACTCATCATCGGCAGTACTCGAACGCGGCAGAGTACTGCGGGTTTGTACTTCCACCCTTGCCGCAATCTTCATTATGACCAGTTTTGGGGCCAGCAGTTCGGCGTTGGCACAGGGAGCGAGAGGGGGACAGATAGATTTGGCGGCCCAGTCACAGAACCCGATCGCCTCGCTGATCAGTTTGCCTTTCGAATTTGATAGCAATCAGAATGTCGGGGAAGAAGATAGAACCCAGAACATTCTTACTTTTAAACCGGTGGTTCCAATTGGTATTACCGAAAACTGGAACTTGGTTTTGCGCGGCATCATTCCTTTCATCGACCAGCCAGATTCTGGTCCGGTTGATGGGAAAACAGGCGTTGGCGATATCCAGCTGCAAACCTACTTTGTGCCGAAACAGACCAAGAGTTTGGGCGGGGACAACTTTTGGACTTGGGGTGTCGGACCGGTCCTTCAGTTTGATACGGCATCCGACGACATCCTTGGTACAGGCAGAAATTCCGCGGGCATCGGCGGCGTCTTGTTCGCCAAGATTAACAATTGGACGGTGGGTGGATTGCTCAACAACGTTTGGGATGTGGACAGTTCCAAGTCGCGCGAAGGCGTTAATTTTATGACAGCCCAACCCTTTGCCAACTACAACCTTGACAACGGTTGGTATCTGAAAACTGGCCCTGTCATAACCTACAATCAAAAAGCAGATAGCGGGAACAAGTGGACTATTCCGGTGGGCGGCGGCTTCGGCAGGATCTTCAATTGGGGAAAACAGCCCGTGAATTTGTCAGTAGCAGCATACGGGTTTGCAAAAAAACCTGATGGCGGTGCGAATGCCCAACTTCAGGCAACGCTCGTCTTCCTGTTTCCTGAATAGGGACACGAGCTTTTGTGAGCCCGCCACTTGAAACGATAAAGAGCAGCCTTTGAGGGCGGCTCTTTTGTATTCTGGAGCGAATACTTTGGCTCGTTCACCTTGAAATGACAAGCGGCGCAAATATGGATGTTCTGACGATTCACCAGGTGCAATGTCTTGGGAAGACGGAGGCCATAGATCTTAAACGCCGCGCGCACTTCACTGGCGAGATCAATTGTTTTGTTGAGCAATGCTTTGTGGGTGCTGAGCAAAGCTCACACCCCATGCGCTTCCCGGCTTTTCATGTGGACCGGGCTGAACCAACAAGGGCAATCCTACTTAAAATGTATTACGCCGACATTCCCCAAGTGGCCTGCCGTGTGATGTAAGGTTCGCCTGAAGCTGCTTGCGAAGCAAGTATTTTCAGCCCGAACGGCGTCTGCGGTCGCGCCAGCGGCTGGAAGTGGGCGACTGGGCCGCGTAGCTGCGGCGTCCTTGCCCGTCAGCCTTGTTTTTTAGCGTGTCGGGCAGACCTGTCCTGCTGCTTTCGTCCCGTTTGGTTCTGGGTCGCGATCACGTGCATGACGGCGGCGCTCGCAAGCTTTGGATCGCGGCAAGGATGGCGCGCACCATTGGGCCTGTGACGGCTACCTCAGCCAGATGGAAGGTGATGCCGCGGGCGTGGCGCACCATGCGTGCCCCGATTTTGATCAGCTTGAGTTGCAGGCTGGTCAGCGACCAGTCGGCCATTTCCTCGGGTAGCTCGATGCAGCGCAGGAAGGTGGCTAGGTTGTAGGCCAGCGCGTGCAGTTGCAACCGCACCTCATTGTCGCGAAGGTACATCTCGACCAGCGCCTCCTCGACCGAGCTTTCCCGCCGACGGTAACGCTCGATGATGGCCGTCTCAAACGTCTGACGCCGCAGCTTGGGAACCTTCAGGCTGACCTTGCCAGCCTTGGTGTCCAGCGATCTTTGATAAGACCCCGCCCGCGTGTCTTTGCGGCCCTCACTGCGTTCATACCGATCCGCGCCACACAGTTGGTCGGCCTCGGCGTCCAGCATCGCGTTCAGCGCTTCCTCAACAGTGACGCGCACCATCTCACCCAGGTGATCACGAATACGCGCCTCGTCGATCTGTATCACTTCTCCCATCGCTTTGGGTTTCTCGTTATCGTCCATTCTCAGCTCCTCTCAGCCAGTCTGAAAGGAGCCACCGTCAGAAGCAAATGTGCGAAAGAATCTGTACGTTATCTGCTGGAGAACTGAGATTGGTTCGCATTCGTGTGACAGCATGTTTGTATGTGGTGCGCAAATTTAAGCGAACAGTGAAGCGCCAACATCCTAAGGCGACTCAATTGGTAATTAGTGACGAATAGTAGAACAGCCGACTCATCGAAAACTTACCGTCTTTTCTTCTTGTGATGTTTTATTCGTTTTTTGTGGTGTTTCTTGAACTTGTCGCGACGATTGTTCTTTTTGATTGCCCCAGATACCGCGCCGACAGCGGCCCCGATGGCCGCCCCCTGAGCCGCGTCCCCACCAGAAATTTCGCCGATTGCAGCGCCCGCGATGGCTCCCCTGATTGCATGTTTCCCGACAGGCCCCGCGTGGCCTGGCGTGGAGATCGCAAAGGTGCTGACCATACCCAAAACGGCCAGAACCGCGACAGTCCGGCTCCTAAAACTTACAGTCCTCATTCTACTTTGCTCCCGTTCTGCCACTGTTCAGTCGATTGCGTCCCGTCTGCCATCGTCACGAGAATGGTGCCGTCAGGAACACCATCCACAAAACGACCCTGATACGCGACCCCTTCAGCATCCAACGCAGTGCCAACACCATTTGGGCTGCCACTTGCAAACTGGCCGACAAACCGGCTTCCCTTTGTAGGATCCTCTAAGAAACCAAGCCCCGAGGGCGATCCGTTTTCGAACTCACCTACGTAACTGGTTTCATCTGGAGAAACCATTGAACCGATGCCGTGTTTCTGATTGTTTTCGGCGGCACCGGCGTATTGTTCGCCTTCTTCGGTTTCGAAGTAAACAAACGCAGAACCGACCATTTTTCCGTCGAGTATCTCGCCCCGCATCATCCAGCCATCAGGGGAAATCAACTCGCCAACAGCGCTTTCCTTTCCATCCAGGATTTCGCCGGTAAATTCATAACCGTCATGGGTCGATATGGTGACCTCACCGTCAAAATCACCGGCAACAAATGAGCCTTCATAGAGATCATAACCCGTCATTTCAGCGTTTCGCATCCAGACGATGCCGTAGCCATCCGCTTTGCCGTTAATCATATCACCATCGTAACGCGCTTCCAGGCCATCGTCGTCCCAGAAGACTGCAGTCCCCCGACCAGCTGCCTTGCCATCAATGCAAGCGCCACTCCAACTGATCCGCTCGTGGGACGAAGGCTCACCGCTGCTCCAGATTTCACAGTCAGTGACCGGATCGGTTAGCCAAGCACCATCAGCAGCAGACACCGATCCGCACATCAACGCGCCAACAGCGGAGCTGGCCAAAAATAACTTTCGCATGCTTCCTCCTTATGCATACTTTTGAGTAGTCAAGTTTGCATGGTTCAACCCACATTCGAATTGACATTAAGGCGTTTAAAAATAATCACAAGCAGCCGATACAGAGGCGCAGCCCCCACGCCCCAGCTCGTTAGCACACTTTGCTCCGGCGCCGTTTCCGCCGGTCAGGTCACAGATTCTAAATCCGCACCCGTTGCGCAGTCACCCCCAATACTCGATCTCCTCCAGATCTGAGACAACGGTCGTTCCCTTTTCACCACGGACGGCGGCCGGAACATCGGCGAGCGCACAGATAACCGATGTCCCGCCGGCTCTGCGCACGAAATCCTGTGCGGCGGCGACTTTGGGACCCATGGACCCTGCAGGGAAATCAAACGCGTCGAGCGCATCGGCACTCGCGCGTTTGATGCCCACTTGTTCCGGTTTGCCAAAGTTCAAAAAAACGGCGGGCACATCGGTTGCGATGACCAAGGTGCTCGCAGCAATGTTCTGCGCCAGCAGGCAGGAGACAAGGTCCTTGTCGATCACGGCCTCGACACCGACGAGTTTCCGGTCCGCGCCTTTTTCGTACATTGTCGGAATACCGCCGCCGCCGGCCGCGATCACCGTGGCACCTTTCTCCAGTAGCCACTTAATGGGCTCGACCTGAAAGATGCGCTTTGGTTTGGGTGATGGGACCACCCGCCGCCAATACTTGCCATCCGGCTTTACCGACCATCCTTTGTCTGCAGCTTGCGCGTTAGCCTCTTCTTCAGAATAGACCGGTCCGATGAACTTCGTCGGGTCTGAAAAGGCAGGATCGTCAGGATCGACCTCGACCATCGTCAGGACCGTTGCGAGATGATGGTCGAATGGCAGGATGTTGCCCAGTTCCTGTTCGATCATGTAGCCGATCATGCCCATCGTCTCGCCTACTAGCACATCAAGCGGATACTCCTCGACGTCGGTGTAGATGATCTCCTGCAGGGCGAGCATGCCGACCTGCGGACCGTTTCCGTGCGTGATAACGGTTTCATGAGCCTCGCAAAGTGGCGCGAGGGCTTCTGCGGCGATACGCGCGTTGATCCGCTGATTGCCCGCCGTCATCTCCTGCCCTCTCCTGAGGAGGGCATTGCCCCCAAGGGCGACGACAACACGACCCATGGATCAGGACCCAATGGTGGCGACAAGGATCGCCTTGATCGTATGCATCCGGTTTTCGGCTTGTTCAAAGGCGATGTTCATATCGCTCTCAAATACCTCTTCGGTGACTTCCATCTCTGAGATGCCGAACTCATCGTAGATGTCTTTGCCAACCTTGGTCTCGGTGTTATGAAAGGCCGGTAGGCAATGCATGAACTTAACATGCGGGTTTCCGGTTTTTTTGATGAGATCCATGTTCACCTGATAGGGGCTCAGAAGCTTGATCCGCTCCGCCCAGACCTCTTTTGGCTCGCCCATCGAGACCCAGACATCCGTATGAACAAAATCTGCCCCTTCGACAGCAGACAGATCGTCAGTGATGGTCACCCGTGCGCCGGATTTTTCGGCGCGTTCATGCGCAAGCTTCACGACACTCTCGCCGGGCTGGTTTTCCTCGGGCGCAATCATCCGCACGTCGCAGCCCATCAAGGCGCCAAGCATGAGAAGCGAGTTGCCCATGTTGGAACGCGCGTCGCCGGAATACGCGAAAACGATATCGCGGCGCGGCTTGTCGGCATGTTCGATCATCGTCAGCATGTCTGCCAGCATCTGCGTCGGGTGCCAGTCGTCGGTCAGACCATTGTAGACCGGTACACCGGCATACTCTGCCAGTTCCTCCACCATCGCCTGTCCCGCGCCGCGGAACTCGATTCCGTCGAACATACGCCCGAGCACGCGCGCGGTGTCCTTCATGGATTCCTTGTGCCCGATCTGGCTGCCCGACGGGTCAAGGTAGGTGATGTTCGCCCCCTGATCGTGCGCCGCGACTTCGAAGGCGCAGCGTGTGCGGGTAGAGGTCTTTTCGAAGATCAAGCAGATGTTCTTGCCGTAGAGCGTCTGCTGCTCTGATCTTGCGTATTTCATACGTTTGAGGTCGCGCGCAAGATCGAGCAGATAGAGCATTTCACGCTGAGTGAAATCCGCGATCTTGAGGTAACTACGTCCCCTGAGATTGAAGGCCATTTTTTTAGCTCCTTGTGTAAAAACGATAATCAATAGGCCGGATCGCGCAGGATGGGACAGGTCATGCAATGACCGCCGCCGCGCCCGCGCCCGAGTTCCTGACCGGAGATTTCGACCACTTCAACACCTGCGTCTCGCATGAGCCCGTTTGTGAAGGTATTGCGGCGGTAGGCCACCACGACACCCGGTTCAAGCGCGACCACGTTGTTGCCGTCGTCCCATTGTTCGCGTTCCGCTTGAAACTCGTTGCCGCCAGTACCAATGACCTGCAGGCTGTTGAGCCCGAGTGCTTCCTTGTAGACATCGAAGAGATGCTTACCTTTCTCGACACGTAGGTCGAGATCGCCTTTATCTCCGGGCCGAATGGAGATGCATGTGATCTGATCTGCCACTTCGGGAAAGGCTGTCACCTTGTCATGATCGAGACACGTAAAGACCGTGTCCAGATGCATGGCTGCGCGACTCTTGGGCATCGCGCAGGCAACGACGCGCTCTGCGCCGCCCTTCTCGAAAAGCGCCTTGGCAAGCTGGGCAACGGCCTGGCGCGTCGTACGCTCTCCCATCCCGATAAACACAGTACCCCTGCCGACAGGCTGGACGTCCCCGCCCTCGACCGAGGCATGGGCAAAGTCCTCGTCGCTATCACCCCACCAAATCTGGAAATCCGCATCCTTGAACATCGGATGGAACTTGTAGACAGCACGCATGATCAGGGTTTCCGGTTTGCGCGCTGGCCAGAACATCGGGTTGGTCGTCACGCCGTTGAAAATCCAACAGGAGGGATCCCGCTGGAACTGGGCATTGGGTACCGCCGGCAGAATGAAATCCCCGAGCGCGATCAGATCCTTAAACTGCGGATGGATCATATCTTTGGGCAAATCCGAAAAGATGATGCCGCCCAGCATGTGCTGTGCGAGCAGCTTGGCATCCATCTCGTAGAGCCAAGCGCGCATCTCTACCGAGAAACCAAGGCCCACCATATTAGGCGTGATGAGACGATCGAGCATGAAAGACCGCGCCTCGGGGCTGGAATTGAGGGTCTCGGCCAACAGATCCTGTATGTCGAACACCTCGATGTCACGCTCTCGCATTACCTGTACGAATTCCGCGTGATCCCGGCGCGCCTCTTCAACCCAGATCACGTCATCAAACAACAATTCCTCACAGTTGCGAGGCGTCAGGCGGTCATGCGCGAGCGATGGTCGCGATACGATGACCTTGCGTAGTTTTCCGATTTCCGAATGAACGCCGAATTCCATGATTAGACCTCTTCCGATTTGAGTGACTGGGGAGCGTTGGCTTCGCCGACAGGTTGCCGGGATTTGATCCAGACATGGATAGGGATCCCCGCGAGGACGAGCAGAAACCCGAGAAACACCGTTTCAGCGCCGGAACCGTAAATGGCCCAAAGTGCGTAGACGAAACCAAGTGTTCCAAGGATTACAACTTTGGCGCGCCCTAGGGTAGTCAGTTGAGTGCCGTGGCCCTTTAATCGTATCATAATCTCGGCAAGGGCACACAATGCGTAAGGCAAAAGGCTCGACATCACGGCCAGCAAGATGATGACTTCGAACGCACCGACAAGCCCCTTGTAAAAATTCATGACGATGAGGATTGAGGCGAGCAGATTGGAAAGGATTAATGCATTCGCCGGCGTGCCATACCGGCTGAGTTTGCCTAATGCGCTTGGGAAAACGCAATCAAGCGCCGCGCCATAGGGCACCTGGCCCGACAAGAGCGTGAAGCCGTTAAGCGTACCAAAGGTCGAGATCACGGCGCCGATCGCGATCAGGATACCCCCTGCAAAGCCCCACATCGCAGTCGCAACATCGGACAGGGGCGCCGAGGATTGAGAGAGTTGAGCGCTTGGCACCACACCGATGGCCACGAACGTGACCGAGATGTAAACCACGGCGGCAATCAGAACGCCGAGGATGGTCGCGCGCGGGATCGTCTTTTCGGGTTCAACCACATCGCCCGACGGAACCGTGGCGGATTCTAGGCCCAGATAGGCCCAAAGGGTCAGTGCGGCGGCGGCGGAAATGGCAGCGAGATCGCCCTCCCCAGACAAGTTTGCTGGCGAAAAGTTTTCAAGATCCACCCAGATCAGGCCCAGACTCCCGATCAGCAGGAGTGGAACAAGCTTGCCGATCGTCGTGATGGCCTGCACCATTCCCGCCTCAGAAACCCCGCGTATGTTGATCAGTGTTAGCGTCCAGATGGAAATCAGTGCTGCGGCGAGGCTCATTTCCGTGCTGTCTCCGATCGCAGGCACGAGATATCCGAGATATCCAACCAACGCGACGGCGACCGCGGCGTTCCCGGTCCAAAGAGCGATCCAGTAACCCCACGCGATAATGAAACCGGCAAACTCACCGTAGCCGACCTCGCAGTAGGCATAGGGTCCACCTGTTTTGGTGACGAGTTGCGCAAGCCGGCCGAATATCACCGCGAGAATCAGCGCGCCCACAGATGTCAGAACCCAGCCCCACATCGAAATCGGCCCAATCCTGGCGAGTGACGCAGGTAGCAAGAAGATGCCCGATCCGATCATGTTTCCGACCACCAGCGCGACGCAAGCCCATAATCCGAGAGACTTGGTCGCAGGGGCTGCAGCTTGCATGCCAACGCTTTCTACAGCCACGGGCACGCTCCTCTAGTTGCCTGTTTCGGTTGTCGCTGGCTCTTCGACGGTCTCGACCGCAGGAGGCGCACCAGAACTACTGCCTGTCATCGCGCCCACAGACAAGCTTGCCATGATGATAAGTGCCAGAGCAATTAGCAGCGGAAACACGAAACGCAGCCAGCGGTCGTAAGAAACCTTGCCGAGTGCGAGTCCGCCCATGACAACTGCAAACGTGGGGTTGAACAGATTCACCCAGCCCGACGCAGACTGGTAGGCCGTCACGACGAGGTCGCGACCCACTCCTGCAAAATCTGAAAGCGGCGCGAGGATAGGCATTGTCAGCACGGCAAGACCGGAGGACGAGGGTACCAGAAAGGACAGAACCGTATTGACGAAGAACATCGTGTTGATGAACGCGATCTGACCCAGGCTTCCAAACAATCCTTCGAGTGCGTGCAGAATGGTATGCGTGATGTTGCCCTCGTCCATCACAACCACGATGCCGCGCGCAACACCGATGATCAGCGCAACGCCGAGCAGGTCGCGCGCCCCGTCGATAAAGGCGTCGATGAACTCCTTCTCGGATAGAGACGTGTCAGCCTCGAACCAGCCTACGATCCATACGAGGATCGACATGCCCAGAAACAGCGCGGACATTTCGCCCATCCACCATCGCTGCGTGATCACACCCCAGAGCATCGCCACAAATGTCAGACCGAAGAGCGTGAGGATGATCCCACGCATCCGGGTGAATTCCGGCAGGGATTCCTCTTCTGATCCCTTCAGGAAGTGTTCTCGGTGGGCGTCGAGCTGGTCTGCCACGATGGATGTGCTGGCGTCCGCTTTCACCCGCGTGGCGTAGCGCATCACGTAGACAATGCCTGCCGCGAGGCAGAGAACGAGAATGACGATACGCAACACCAGACCATCTCCAAGCGTCACACCGGCCGCATCAGAGGCGATCCCGGTGGCAAAGGCATTGGCGGTCGATCCAAGCGTTCCGATTCCGGCACCCAGCAGAATGGTCGCCACCGCCGTCGGGGAATCGTAACCGGCTCGGATCATGACCGGGATGATGATCGAGTAGAAGGCCAGGCTTTCCTCGGCCATCCCGTAGGTCGTCCCGCCAAGGGCAAATGCAATCATCAGGATGGGGATCATGTAGATCTCGCGGCCTTCCAGAGCGGTCAGCAGGCGACCTATGCCGGCATCGATCGCGCCTGTGCGCGTTACAACCATCAGGAAGCCACCTATGATCAGAACGAAGAGCGACACGTCGATCGCATTGGCAGTATATTCTATCGGGTCGTAAAAGCCCTTGATCGGGGCCATCAGGACGGCGATCCATCCTTGGGGATTCGGTTCGACCTCCTTGTACGTGCCCGGTACCGGTGTCTCACGGCCAAGTGCCTCGTTCATGGCAAGATCGTAGAGACCAGCAGGAATGATCCATGTCAGAACCGCGACGACAGCGATAAGAACAAACAGGATGGTGAATGCAGTCGGGAACTTGAAATTACCCACAGCCTCCCCCCATTAATGCCAGATAGAAGGCAGCGTACCAATCGAACATAACAAACTGGTGACCGTGGCGCGCCAATGGACCGATATTTCCCAAGTGATGTTGTGTTGAGGTTGGTCGATTTTGCGCCCGTATTCAAGCTTGTTTGCGGTTACAGGGGCGCTGTCAGACCAATTCGAACTCGTCTCTGCAATGGCAATATGACTGCCCTTTATACCGCACCGAGACCGCGCCACTCAGCGAGAGCGGCGGCGCGGTTGAGTTTGAAATTCGTTCGAGTTGAGAGGCTGCGTTCCTGGTTGAAATGGTCATAGACGGAAGCGTGAACGGCGGCGAATTTCTGCAAACTTCGCATGCGCCGGAAGCGAAGCATGGCCCCTTCTCGTCGTCAAAACGGCAGTGGCGAATTCTCCGCTCTGTTGTTCAGCCAGCGGCCCGTTTCCTGCCTGTCTGCGGCGCCGATCTCTTTCAGCGCAGCGCCGTATGAGCGCAGCATATCCGTGACGACAACTTCCGGATAACCATGCTTGCACATTGCTTTCTTTAGGAATTTCAAGGCCGCTTTCTTGTCGCGCGTCTTTGTGACGAAAGACTTCAGCACTTCACCCTCGTAATCAACCGCCCGCCACAGGTAGTGCCGCTCGTCGTTGATCTTCACAAAACTTCGTCCAGGTGCCATTGCCAATTTGAGTACGAGCGCATCTGCTGCACATGATTTCGGCGGATCTCAGCTGCAAACATCGGGCCAAATTTATTCCACCAGTACCGCGCGGTTTCGTAGCTGATATCGATCCCGCGCTCGTGGAGCAGATCCTCGATATTACGGAGCGAAAGTGGAAAGCGAACGTACATCATGACCGCAAGGCGGATGATCGCGGGGCTGTTGTGAAAGCCCTTGAATGGGTCTGATTTCGTCATGACAAAAAGCTACGAAACCACCCTGCCCGCCTCAACCGGAATCCTTCTGACAAGAACTCCATGGAAAGTGACCTGCGGAGGATTTGACCCTCGATTTAGAATTCAAAATTCTGCTGTTTGCGCTATCGTGTCTGAGCTATCGTTCGGTTAAGCGTCTCCCTATCGTTCGGTTAAGCGTCTCCCTATCGTTCGGTTAAGCGTCTCCAATGACTAAGAAAAAAGGGCATTCTACTTGGGGAACGTCGGTTCAATCACCAGTCTTGACGACGGCTAAAGATGATTTAGCTTCCGCTGCGGAAGCTATCCAGCCTGAACAAAGAAAGAGAACACCATGGCGAACCAAGTCGTACCCAAAGAAGAACTCGTCAATTTTATCGGGAAGAAGGTTGAACCTTCCGGGTGGTATGAAGTTACGCAGGAACGCATCAACGAATTCGCCCACTGCACAGGCGATGACTACTTCATGCATGTCGATCCCGAAAGAGCGAAAAAAACCGATATGGGTGGAACCATTGCTCACGGCTTGCTGACGCTGGGGTTGACACCTTACATTATGGCTAACTTTCCAGTGCCTGAGAACATGCCGCATGGGTTCAACTATGGTTATGACAAGATTCGTTTCCTGGCCCCGGTACACACTGGTAAGCGGGTACGCATACACGGCGAGGTTAAGGACGTTCAGTGGAAGGATGAGCACAACTGCAAGTTCATCACTGCTTTGACCGTTGAAATTGAAGGTGAGGAAAAGCCGGCACTCTACGCCGAATGGATACTTTACTACGAAACCACCGACTAAGTTTACCGCCAAATGTGTTCGCTCACCCGATGTTACAGGGTGAGCGAACCATCGTCTAACCGTCATCAAGGGACAAATACATGACAGATACTTCCAATCTTCCGCTAGACGGAATTCGCGTAATTGATTTCACACAGGCCGAGCAGGGCCCCGTTGGCACTCTACAGCTCGCTGATTTCGGTGCCGATGTGATCAAAATCGAGCGCCCGGGCGTGGGTGATCTGAGCCG
>NZ_JAIMIA010000126.1 GCF_019966495.1 Tateyamaria pelophila
AGACGATGTCATCAAGCAGTACCTGGAATTACATTCCGACAAATGATGCCTCCGGCGTCAGCCGGTGGTCCTTCACTATAACCGTGACTTTATGATGGGAACGCTGGCACATGTCATTTGAGCGGTTATCCTATTTTCTACTTCGAATTGGCAATGCAGCGTGCGAACACTAGCATTCGCTTCGTAGCAAACGACAGTGAACGGCCTAGGGAACCGCTATTGTCGAACATCTGTTCTGCCAGCAGGTTCTTCAGCTTGTCATTCTCATCCTCAAGTACCTTCAGCTTGCGCGTATCCGATATATCCATCCCGCCAAACTTCGATTTGTACTCGCAAAAAGAGGCGGTGCTGTTGCCGTGCTTCTTGCACACCTCAGCGGTCGGGACGCTGCCCTCTTTGCTTCTTGATCTATTGTAATTTGTTCTTCGCTTAACCGTGATCTCTTCATAACCTGTTTGCAAATTGCTGAACGGATCCTACTCAAAGTTGGAGGAGTTTTAAGGCCTCAGGTCACAATGTGTCTGGAGCCTAGCGCCTCAATCGCATGGTTCCGAACCCACTCACAGAACGCATCCGCCAACCTGAACGGCTGGCCCGCAAAGGACTGAATCCGATAGGGCCGTATCGGCTCGGCTTCCTCCGCGCGCATCAAGCCCGTCTTGCGCTTCATCCCAGACAGCAGGCCGCCCATGAACACAGCAATGCATGGGCGGTGCTCAGACCATGTGAACACAGTGACGATAAAACCTTTCAAGTCTTTAAGCGCATAGCGCCAATCTGAAATCCGCACCGCCCCATCCGAAAGCGACATGTTCCATCCTTCCCGATCTGCAGGACGGTTGGAGCAGAAGATACTCGCAAACGAAATTGATGCACTAGCTCGCAGAGTCGGCGATCAGCGTTTTGATGATGGCCTTTGCACTGTCGCTGGACCAGTCTGCATCTCCGCGCAGGCGTGCAATTTCACGGCCTTCGGGGTTTATGATGACCGTGATCGGCAGTCCGAAAATGCCCATTTGGCTTGCCAGCTTTTGCTTGGGGTCCTGATGGCGCGGCAGGTTGCTGATATTGGTTTCCTTGAAGAATTTCTTGATCCCTGCCGGCGAATTCCGTCCGGTGGCGATGGTCACGACCTCGAATCTGTCGCCGCCAAACTCTGTTTGCAGTTCCGACAGCATCGGCATTTCCTTGCGGCATGGCGCGCACCACGTGGCCCAGAAGTTCAGAAGCACGTATTTGCCTTCATAGGCTTCGAGCGTTTGTGTGCCTGCGTCGTCTGCCAGTTGGAAGGCTGCATTTGAAACGGCTTCGGGCGTGCTGTGAAAGACCAGCTTTTTCATGTCTCCGGTGCGCAGCGCCTCGGCGGCTGCCGTGTCAGCGTGGCTGGGAATTGCACCCAAGGCGAGGGCAAGGTAGACGGCGGCAGCAAGTATTCTTTTCATGTCTCTTCCTCAGTGGGGCCATCTCATGACCGATAAATCCGCAAACACAATGTGGGGCGGCCGCTTTGCCGCGGGCCCTGACGCGATCATGGAAGCAATTAACGCTTCGATCGGTTTTGACCAGCGCATGGCGTCCCAGGACATTGCAGGCTCGCGCGCCCATGCGGCGATGTTGTCCGCGACGAACATCTTGAGTGATAAGGATGTGGAGGCGATCCGTGAAGGCCTCCTCACGGTGTTGTCAGAGATCGAAGGCGGAACGTTTCAGTTTTCGACGGCCCTGGAAGACATTCACATGAATGTCGAGGCGCGGCTGAAGGATTTGATTGGCGAACCTGCGGGGCGGTTGCACACGGGCCGGTCGCGCAATGATCAGGTGGCGACAGATTTCAAACTGTGGGTGCGGGACCAGTTTGATGCCGCCGAGGGCGCGTTGTTGTCGCTGATCGCGGCCCTTTTGGATCAGGCGGAGGCGGGCGCGGATTGGGTCATGCCCGGCTTCACCCATCTGCAAACGGCCCAGCCGGTGACGTGGGGCCATCACATGATGGCTTATGTCGAGATGTTTGGCCGCGATCTGTCGCGCGTACGGGATGCGCGGGCACGGATGAATGAATGTCCGTTGGGGGCGGCGGCGCTGGCAGGCACGTCCTTCCCAATCGATCGGGACATGACGGCAGAGGCTTTGGGGTTTGATCGGCCGACAGCCAATTCGCTGGACGCGGTGAGCGACCGTGACTTTGCGCTAGATTTTCTGAGCACAGCCAGCATTTGCGCCATGCACCTGAGCCGCTTTGCGGAAGAATTGGTGATCTGGTCCTCGGCCCAGTTCCGGTTCGTGACCTTGTCGGATCGCTTTTCGACCGGATCGTCGATTATGCCGCAAAAGAAAAACCCGGATGCGGCCGAATTGATCCGTGCCAAGGTGGGTCGCATTTTTGGTGCCAATACGGCGCTGATGATGGTGATGAAAGGGCTGCCTCTGGCCTATTCCAAAGACATGCAGGAAGATAAGGAACAGGTCTTTGACGCCGCCGACAACTGGATGCTGGCGCTGGCAGCGATGGACGGGATGGTGCGGGATATGAGCGCCAATCGCGACAGCCTTGCCGCCGCTGCAGGGTCCGGCTTCAGCACTGCGACCGATCTGGCCGATTGGCTGGTGCGGGTGCTGGGCCTGCCGTTTCGGGACGCACATCACATCACTGGTGCCCTTGTGGCACTGGCCGAATCGCAGGGCTGTGACCTGCCCGATTTGACGTTGGAGCAGATGCAATCCGCCCATGACGGCATCACAGACGCGGTTTTTGACGTTTTGGGCGTGGAAAATTCGGTCGCATCGCGTACATCTTACGGGGGCACTGCACCGTCTCAGGTGCGGTCGCAGGTCGCTCGCTGGAGAAAGGTGATGTCATGATCCGGATTGCAACCGTTATCGCGCTGCTGGGCCTTGTCGCCTGCGGCGTCGACGGCGAACCGCTACAACCCTCCGCCGATCTGAATGTCGCGGTCGGTTCAGACGGAGTCTATACAGGCGGCACCATCGGTCTGACCCGAGGGCCGATCAGTGTCGGCGTTGGAGTATTCTGAACCATGTCACCGGTACGTATGATTTATCTGGGCCTTGCCGTCTGGGGCGCGATCCATCCGATGTATTATTTCATCTCGTGGTTCAACGCCAATGGCTATGACATCATGGCGATGGTGGACGCATGGCATGTGAACGCGGCGACCAGTGGGCTGGTCTGGGATTTGACCATCGCGGCCATTGCCCTGACCGTTTTTGTGGTTGCCGAAGTCTCGGTGCGGCGCAACTGGCTGGCCTTGCTGGCGATTCCGGCGACGTTTTGCATCGGCGTGAGCTGTGGTCTGCCCTTGTATTTGTTTCTGAGGTCGCGCCCGATCGTTTGAATTTTACCTAGATCGGGCAAGAGCGCGCCACGATGTTGTCATTTTGGTTGTACATTCTTTGATAGCAGTACGTGAACTGTGATCAGATCTGGGCGACAAAATGAGCGACGCAAGCATGAACGCGCCTGAGGGCGCGTTGTTGACCGGGCCCGGCGCGCCCCAAAAGCCGAAATCCGCGACGATCGCACAGGTCATGCAGGACCATGGGGTGCACCCATTGAGGCAGATGCGCGAAATTTTCGCCATGCGCAGCGGCAGACAGAAGTTGGGCTCGAACGAGTATTACAGCCTGCGTTTGTATGATCCGGCCATTCCGATGGCTCAAAAGCGCGAGTTTCTGGGGCAGGGCGGGACAAATGTGCTCAATGCAATGATGAACCCGCCGATTGCGGTGCCGACCCGGTCCTTTGTAGGTAACAAATTGCTCTACACCCAACTTCTCGAACAATTGGGCATTCCCACCGCGCGCACGCAGGCCATGGCCAGTGGTCATTTATCAGCGGGAAAGGTTCCCGTCCTGCGCAACGCGGACGCTCTGATACGGTTTCTGCGGGACGAGGCCGTTTACCCCATTTTTGGAAAACCCTATTTTGGGTCCTTGTCCGAAGGATCGGTGCGAATCGATGCGCGCGACGGTGATGTGCTGCGTCTGGCAAATGGCGATGCCCGAAATCTGGCTGACTTCACGGCAGAGGTCATGACCCGCTATCCCGGCGGTTTCTTGTTGCAATCGGCCCTTGATCCGCAGGCGGACATGGCGCGCATCGCTGGCCTCGCAATCGGATGCGTGCGTGTTCTGACGGCCAATGATGGCAGTGGCCCCAAACCGGCCTATGCCATCTGGAAACTGCCTGCACCGACGGCGATGTCCGACAACTTTTGGCAAGATGGCAGCCTGTTGGCTGACCTCGATCTCGAGTGCGGAGCCGTCAAGGCATGTCTGCGTGGCACAGGCCCTGGTGCGCAGATGCTGGCCGAGCACCCCGTCTCGAATGAACCATTGGTGGGTACAACATTGCCATTCTGGTCAGAAACGCTGGAGATTGCGGTGGAGGCTCACGCCGTATTCCCTGAATTTGGGGTTTGTGGATTTGACATTGCCGTCACGAACGAAGGTCCGAAGGTGCTGGAGTGTAACGACAACCCGGCGCATATGCTGTACCAGCTCGCGGCGCGCAGGGGGGTGCAGAACCCTGATCTCGCACCGATCTGGGCGCGCGTCGTGGCGCGCCAGAAAAACCAGGTGGAACGGATGAAAACGGCAATGAAAAAGAGGCGCTAGGTGCTGGGGTCCATTTGCCCAATTGATCTGACTGCGACGCGCCTATAAACGGCGCACAGCATGGATCATTTTCTGTATAAAAACGGCGCTTTGTACGCCGAGGACGTTGCCATCGCGGAGATCGCGGCGGCCGTTGGCACCCCGTTTTATGTCTATTCCACGGCGACATTGCTGCGCCATTTCACCCTGTTCGACGAAGCGTTGGCGAATATGGATCACCTCGTGTGCTACGCCATGAAAGCGGCGAGCAATCAGGCGATCCTCAAGACGCTGGCGCAGGCAGGGGCGGGTATGGACGTCGTGTCGGCCGGCGAATATGCGCGCGCCAAAGCCGCGGGCGTGCCCGGGGACAAGATCGTGTTTTCCGGCGTAGGCAAAACGGCGGACGAAATTCGCATGGCCCTGACCGGCGGCATCCGTCAGTTCAATGTGGAATCCGAGCCTGAGATGGACGTGCTCAACCGCGTCGCAGGCGAAGTTGGGGTCATCGCGCCCATCACAATCCGCGTAAACCCGGATGTCGATGCCAGGACCCATGCCAAGATTGCCACCGGCAAGTCCGAGAACAAGTTCGGCATTCCGATTGCGCGCGCGCGCGAGGTCTATGCAATGGCGGGGGCCATGCCGCATCTCGATGTGATCGGCATCGACGTGCATATCGGGTCGCAGCTGACCGAATTGGCCCCGTTCGAGGCGGCCTATCAAAAAGTTGCGGAACTGACTGAGCAGTTGCGCGCAGATGGTCACAATATTCGCCGTCTCGATCTGGGTGGCGGCCTGGGCATTCCTTATGAACGGACGAACGAGGCGCCACCGCTGCCCATCGAGTATGGCAAGCTGATCGAACGCACGGTCGGCCATCTGGGCTGCGAGATCGAGATCGAACCGGGGCGCCTGATCGCAGGCAATGCGGGATTGATGGTGAGCAAGGTCATCTATGTGAAATCCGGCGAGGGCCGCGATTTCCTGATCCTTGACGGCGCGATGAACGACCTGATCCGCCCCGCGATGTACGATGCCTATCACGATATCATCCCGGTGATCGAGCCCGCCCCCGGCACCGAACAGGCGCCCATCGACATTGTCGGGCCGGTTTGCGAATCTGGTGACACGTTTGCCAAACAGCGAATGATGCCTTCGATTGAGACCGGAGCGCTCGTCGCGTTCCGCTCGGCCGGTGCATATGGCGCGGTAATGAGCAGCGAATACAACACAAGACCCCTGATTCCGGAAGTTTTGGTGCATGGTGATCAATACGCGGTGATCCGCGCACGTCCGACATTTGACGAAATGATAAATCGCGATACCATTCCTAAATGGCTCTAGGCGCTATGGTGCGCCGTGCCGCCGACAAGGGACGCATCACGCATGGCTCATATCTCTCCGCATGACGTTCGACGTGGACTAAGCGCGCTGCGCTGGCCTTTGCGGCTGACGCGGGCGGGTATGTTCGCCGAAAGTCTGTGGCAGGCGACGTGGCCGCTGGTGACGGTCTGCCTTGGAGTGCTGGCTGTGCTGATGCTGGGCCTTCAGGACAGCGTGCTGGTCGAAGTGGTCTGGGGGGCGGCTGTTGTCGCCGTCTTGTCCACGATTGCGACACTGGTCTATGCCTTCGCCCGGTTTCGGATCCCGTCGCGTGCGGATGCGCTCGCGCGGCTGGATGAAACACTGCCGGGACGCCCCATTCAGGCATTGATGGACACGCAAGCCATTGGCGGCAGCGATGATGCGTCACTGGCCGTCTGGCGGGCCCATCAGGCGCGCATGGCGGATCGCGCCGCTCAGGCAGAGGCCGTTCCGGCCGACCTGCGTATTGCGCGCCGTGATCCTTATGCGTTGCGCTATGTGGCCGTGGTGGCCTTTGCGGTTGCGTTGATCTTTGGCTCGATCTGGCGGGTTGGCTCTGTGTCGAACATGGCACCGGGCGCCGGTGACGCATTGGCCTCGGGCCCTGTCTGGGAAGGCTGGGCGGAAAGCCCGCGCTACACCGGGCGGCCTACGATCTACCTCAATGACATCGCGGATGGCGCCTTGGATGTGCCCGCCGGGACGTTGATCACCCTGCGGCTTTACGGTGAAGTTGGTGCGCTTACGGTCGCCGAGACCGTCTCGGGCCGCATGGGCGAGCTGCCGCCTGCATCCGCGCCGGAGCAGGATTTCACAGTCGTGCAATCCGGCGAGATTGCCGTGAACGGGCCGGGTGGTCGCACGTGGGCCGTGACGATCTTACCGGATAACGCACCGGATGTCGTCATCCTGGGCGACCCCGAAGCAAATGCACTCGGCGAAATGACGCTGCCGTTCGGAGCCTCCGACGACTACGGTGTCGAAGCGGGCGAGGCACGTATCGCGCTTGATCTCGGCGCAGTTGACCGCCGCCACGGTCTGACCATCGAGCCCGATCCGCGTGCGCCGATCACGGTTGCCTTGCCGATGCCGATTGCGGGCGACCGCAAGGCGTTCGAGGAAAGCCTGATCGAGGATTTTTCGGAGCATCCATGGGCCAATCTGCCAGTCACCATCACGCTGAACGTGCTTGATGCAGCCGAGCAGCAGGCCGAGTCGCCGCCGCGGGCAATCGTGTTGCCGGGGCGGCGTTTTTTCGATCCGTTGGCAGCGGCCATCATTGAACAACGGCGTGATTTGTTGTGGTCGCGCGGCAATTCCACCCGGATCAGCCAGATTTTGCGCGCCGTGTCGCACCGCCCCGATGACGCGTTTCGCACGGAAGTGGACCAGTTGAGGTTGCGCCGTGCGATCAACCGCCTTGAGACCCTGGCCAGCTATGGCCTGACCGACGAACAACAAGAAGGATTGGCGCAAGACCTCTGGGATTTGGCCCTTGCGATTGAAGAAGGTGATCTGACCAGTGCGCTGGAGAGGTTACGCCGCGCCAAGGAACGTCTGAACCAGGCGATGCGGGACGGGGCCAGCCAGGCCGAAATTGAAGAATTGATGCGCGAACTGCGCCGCGCCACCGAAGACTATATGCAGCAGTTGTCACGTCAGGCGGAGCTGGACGGAGAGCAAAACCAGCAGAACGGACAACCCTCCGACCCGAACGCGATGCAGATGAATCAGGACGATCTGCAACGGATGATGGATCGTATTCAGGAACTGATGGAACAGGGCAGCATGGCCGAGGCTGAGCAGGCGTTGCAAGAATTGCAGGAAATGCTTGAGAACATGCGCGTGACACAGGGTCAGGGTGGCCAAGGCGGGCAAAGCCCGGGTGAACAGGCGATGGAAGGTTTGGCCGAAACATTGCGCGATCAGCAAGGCCTGAGCGATCAGGCATTCCGCGATTTGCAGGAACAGTTCAATCCAAACGGTCAGTCTGGCGAAAATCAAGGCAATGAAGGCCGCAATGGCGGTCAGGGGCAAGGGCAGCAACAAGGTCAGGGCGGACCGGGCCAGGGCGAAGAAAGTGATGGCCAGCAGCGCGGTGAAGGCCAGCAACAGGGCCAGGGCGAAGGTCAGGGCGAAGGCTCGCTGGCGGATCGCCAGCAAGCCTTGCGTGACGAATTGCGCCGCCAACAAGGCAGCCTGCCGGGCGCTGGAACGCCCGAAGGCGATGCGGCGCGTGATGCGCTTGATCGCGCGGGCCGTGCAATGGACGGGGCCGAGGATGCGCTGCGCGAGCGTGACTTCGCCGAGGCCATCGACAACCAATCGCAGGCGATGGAGGCGTTGCGCGAAGGCATGCGCGCCCTGGGCGAAGCGATGCAACAGGAACAGCAAAACGGCCAGCAGGGCCAGGGCATGTCCGACAGCGACCGTCGGGCCGAGGCGCAGGATCCGCTCGGCCGTGACCCGGGATCAAACGGCAGCATCGGCACTGATGAAGGGCTGTTGCAGGGCGAAGATGTCTATCGCCGGGCCCGCGATTTGCTGGATGAAATTCGCCGTCGGTCGGGCGAGGGTGAACGCCCCGATGTCGAGCTGGAGTATCTCAAACGCTTGCTGGATCGCTTCTGAGGCTGCGCGGTGCTGCGGCACCGAGCGGCTTATTATTCGGCGTTCTGGGCCGTGGCGACATTATCCAACCATGTCAACACGCTCGCCACCTGCCCATCCAGCCACAACCGGGCGGAATCGACCTGCGCGACAAAAGTGCTGAGGTAAGGATCTGTCTGTGGCAGGGATTGCGCAATCTGCGGTGCAAAATTGTAAATTGCGATCAAGATCACGGCCAAGAGAATCGTCAGGACAAAACCACGCCCGAAACTGGTGTCTTCTTGCGGCAGATCATCCGTGTAATGGCTGCGTGTTGCGGATGTCCCGGACTGTCTGTCACTGGTCGACCGCAGGGTGGAATTGATCTCTTCTATGTCGGGCAGCAGGTCGCGGCGCGATCCGGGCGGCGTGGTGGCCGCCGGTGTCTCTGACACCGGTTTGGTGTCAATCTCTTTGCCATGGGCAGGGGCGGTCTCCACGCGGGGTTTGCGGGCGCGCACGTCTTTTGGGTCCATGCCACTGTCAAGGCCCAGATCTGGTTGGCTTTCCAGAGATCCGGCCGCTGCGGCGCGTGCCTTGCTTTCCAGTTCCGCTTCTTGTCGCAGGATATCCGCAACCGATGGGTCGAGCGTGCGGCGCACAGGCTCCGAGACCGGTGCAGGCTCTGCACCTTTTGACAATGGGGCAACGGGTTTGGCCTTGTCAGCGGGCGCGTCGTTTGCCTCTTTGCGCGGCGGCAGATTGTCAGGATGAAGTTGATACCAGGTCTGGCTGCAGTTCGAACACTGCACATCCCGTCCGCCGGTTGGGATCACATCATCCGCAACCTCATATTGCGCATCGCAATTGGGGCAAATCAGCCGCATGTCGTTCCCTGTCTCACTCTTGAATCCACCATATGTTGTAGCTCCGGTCCAGAAAAGGCATAAGTTCGAGCGGACCCATGGGGCATTCAGATTGAAACCCAGATGATGCTGAGGCACAACAGGTCCAACAAGTCGAACAGGACGGATACAGGCGTGATCGAGCTGGAGAATGTGGCCTATAGTTACGGCGGGGGCGAGCTCTTGTCGGATATTACCGTCAAACTGGCCCCGGGATCGTTTCATTTTCTGACGGGTCCGTCGGGGGCCGGCAAGACGACGTTTCTCAAGCTGTGTTACGGTGCCTTGTTGCCCACGGCGGGCCATGTCCGGGTGTTCGGGGCTGATGTGCGCACTCTGGAGCGCGATCAGGTGGCGTTGATGCGGCGCAAGGTTGGCGTGGTTCATCAGGATGTGCAGTTTTTGGATCACTTGAGCGTGGCCGACAATGTCGCTTTGCCGCTCACCGTGTCGGGCCGCCATGATGAGGTGGCGGGCCCCGATCTTGGCGAACTGATGACCTGGGTTGGCCTGACAGATCGTGCAACCGGATTGCCGCCCGAGTTGTCCGGGGGCGAGCGTCAGCGCGCGGCCTTGGCACGGGCCGTCATCATGTCACCGGATGTGGTGCTGGCGGATGAACCCACAGGCAACGTGGATTGGGATATGTCCCAACGCCTGTTGCAGTTGCTGATCGAGTTGAACCGAATGGGCAAGACTGTGTTGCTTGCGACCCATGATCTGTCGCTGATCCGGGCCGCCAAGGCACAGGTACAGGCCCGCGTTTTGCGCATCTCGAACCGGCGGGTGCAATTGGCGGGGGCGGATTTGTGATCATCGGCATCCGCTCAATTCCGGCCCTGTTGAAAGGGGATCGTCAGGCAGACCGGGTCGTGCCCCCCAGTGGTTTTACGGCTCAGCTGACGCTGTTTACATCTGCCGCCATGGCATTCCTTGCCGTTTTTGCGCTGGCGCTGTCATTGGCAAGCGGACGGCTTGCGGCACGATGGGGAGAGGAGTTGGCGCAAACCGCCACGATCCGCATCGTGGCGCCGCTGGATCAACGTGCCATGCAGACAGCCGCCGCATTGCGCGTGCTCGAAACGACACCGGGCGTGGCGGAGGCGCGTGCCCTGACGGATGCGGAACAACAAGCGCTGCTGGCCCCGTGGTTCGGACAGGACCTGCCGCTTGATACGCTGCCTGTACCGCGCCTGATCGAGATTACGTCCGAGACGGAGGGCTTTGCCCCGATCGGTCTGCGACTGCGTCTGACGGCGGAAGTGCCGGGGGCCATTCTGGACGATCACGGGCGCTGGCGGGCACCGTTGTTGGCCGCCGCCCAACGGCTGAGGCTGCTTGGCTGGGGGGCCGCGGTGCTGATCCTTGCCGCGGTTGCGGCGATGGTGACGCTGGCCGCCAACGCGGCACTGGCTGCGAACGCGCAGGTGATCCGTGTGTTGCGTTTGGTCGGTGCGACGGACAGCTATATCGCGCAGGCCTTTGTCAGACGCTTTACCTGGCGGGCATTTGCAGGGTCGGTCGCGGGTGTGGTGATTGGCCTCTTGGCGGTGTGGCTGATGCCGACGGGGGGCGACGGGCCCGGTTTTTTGACCGGTATCGGCTTTGAGGGCGCGGGGTGGCTGGTGCCACTGTTGCTCCCCTTCATTTCTGGCGCAATTGCGCTTGTGGCCACGGCTTATGCTGCTGGTCGGGCATTGAGGACGATTTCGTGATGCAATACCTCCGCTCCGTTCTGTTCATAGCGCAGATGTACGCGATGATGCTGGTGATTGGGCTGGCCTATGTCCCCTATGCCGTCTTCAGTCGGGAAGGTGCGCGGGCCTGTTGCAAGGCCTATAGCCGTTGGGTGTTCTGGACGATGCGCTGGATGGTGGGCATTCGAGCCGAGGTACGTGGTGACGTGCCTTCGGGCGAGGTGCTGATCGCGGCAAAACATCAGTCCTTTCTCGATATCATGATGATTTTCACGGCCCTGCCGTCCGCCAAATTCATTATGAAACGCGAAATCCTGTGGACGCCGATTATTGGGTTCTATGCCAAACGTCTGGATTGTGTCGCAGTTGATCGGGGCAAACGTGGTGCTGCAATCCGCAAGATGGTGGAGGACGTGGCGGAAGGTCGGGCGAATGCCGGACAGTTGATCATTTATTCGCAGGGAACGCGCGTGGCACCGGGGGATAAAAAGCCCTACAAGGTCGGGACTGCTGTGCTCTATGAACAATTCGCGCACGCCTGTGTTCCGGTGGCGACGAATGTCGGCGTCTTGTGGCCAAAGCACGGGATTTTGCGCAAACCCGGAACCGCAGTTGTGGAGTTCTTGGCGCCGATCCCCCCGGGCCTGACGCGGGAGGTTTTCCTGTCCGAGCTTGAGGCGAAAGTCGAAGGGCGGTCAGATGCGCTGATGCGGCAAGAGGGATTTGATCCAGATGGAATTCATTGAGAGTACTGAGGCACTAAAGCGTTTTGTGTTTGATCTGAATCGAAAGGGATTCACAGGAAGCTTTTTGTCTGATTCACTTTCCACCTAATGGATCGAAGCCACCGGCTTCTAGCCGGTCCGCTTCAGCGAATCTTTCTCTGATCTTCTCTCCTGAATTTTGAAACCCGCTGTGGCGGTATGGTTTCAAAATTCAGGAGAGAAGATCATGCGTT
>NZ_JAIMIA010000127.1 GCF_019966495.1 Tateyamaria pelophila
AAAAAAACCTCCAAAAGTGTTTTTGAAAAGATTCAGAAAATTCAAACGATGTCAAATATGGCGACGCGACGCACTAGTGTTCGCCACCTGACACAAGGTGCCCAAGTGAAAGCATGGCTTTAGGACATGAGACCAGTATCCCGAGCGAAAACTGTCAGATGACAGCAGTCAGCCCAAAGCGGGAGCGATCTGTACGACCATCCAGTCGAAGGAGCACATGCAGATGGGCGGATTGCGGACTTTCGCCGCAAGTGCGAAATCGAAAGGGCCGCTCGAAGAAAGCGGACGCTCAGGGCATCGACCAGTTTTTTCTGTCGTGCAAACGCAGCGAAGGTCGGCAGAGAGCCTAGTTCAGCAATTCATTTTATCGCCGGACAATTATTTTTCGGACGGGATGTCGGTTGCCCTTTTTGACGTTGAAGCAGGCTTCACGATTGCTCTACTGTGGGCACAACCGACGACTTGAACGCAGCATCCTCGCCCGAACGATGCCGGATTTCATGGATGTCGGCAGAAATCTGCAAACCTTCGGCCCGCAATGTGCGATGGATTTCGCGATAAAGCTGCTCTCGCCCGGCAAACATCGTTGGATAATTGGGGAAGTGTACCCAAACCATGTAGGTGTAAGGGTTCGATGTGCCATCCATGAGACGCGCAATTGGGGTGGGGGACTGAAGAACCGCCTCACAGCGCAATGCAGCTTGTTCCAGAAGAACCTTGACGTCATGCGGGTCTGTGTCACCGGATATCTGGACCAGGTACCACGGCCCGAACACGTGATCCGGGCCGTGCAGGTTCGTGAAGCTATGGCGCGAAAGCTCGCCATTAGGAACGACGTAGGTCGTATTGTCCCAACCGCGAAGCCGGGTTGCACGCCAGTTGATATCCGTAACTTCGCCTTCCATCCCGTCACTGAACCGCAACCAGTCGCCGATCCGAAATGGTCGTTCTATGCCGAGCGCGATTCCGGAGAACAGGTCGCCCAGCGTCTGTTGCATGGCAAAGGCAACCACCGCAGCGACCGCTCCTGTGGAAACATAGAGTTCGGTCGGCGCAAAATCGTTCCCGGACAAGTAGACAAACAGGCCGATGAAAATGCAAAATCCGAACAGAACGGACCGCGCTAGTTGTGAGAGCCTCATTTCCCGTCCGTCCGGTTTTTGCCCCGGCTTTTGAAACACCAGCCAGAGTTCGATCAGTCTTGCTACGCCCGAGGCGATGACGAGAACGACCAGGAGTTGGGTAACTTCCCGGATGGCGCCTTGCCATATCGACAGGCCGATCCGACCGGACAGGACCTCGACGAGATGTCCAGAACCAAAGACCGCGGTCGGCAGGAGGACCAGATCGATCGCCGCGTTGCCCCACGGAAACCGCTTCAAGAAAGCCTGAACTGGCATTAACAGCTTCACGCGGCGCCAAAATATAAACAGCGCCAGGGTCGAAAAGGCAAGCAGTACGCCGGTCTGCGCGGAAACGTTGGCAGCTAGACTGTCGTTCAAGTTTTGACCCTCACGTGCTGATGACGCGCCCGGCACCAGCGTGCAGCGGGCCTGAGCTATATACGTACACCCGGACCATCAAGAGCGCCTGCAAAGAGATAGTCGAGGCGCTGGCATTTTGTCAACTACCGGAGGGCTGTAGCTGCTCCGCCCGCAATTCAGGGTTTCGTGCGGGTGAAACCAGAGGCGATAGATCGGCAGCGAACAACCGGAAAGGCCGCTGAACAGACTGTTCAGAAAGCTGGCAGTTGTCGGCATTGCGCAGGATGCGGCCAGTCGTAACGGGTGACCTGAACGACTGCAAAGTCCGCACTGCCGCCGCTCGTCTTCCGGCTCGGCGTTGATTTCGTGTGCAAACGCAGCGAAGGTCGGCAGTGAGCCCAATGCCGACATGGTCCGGCCCGATGCTCGCAGATGCAGCAACTCAGTTGAGCGAAACCATCAATTGCGCCGCAGAAAGAAAAGCGGCCGTTGGTGCAATCCGCAGCAAACTCGACAGAGGCTATGACCGAGTAGCGGGACTTTGCTTCGCGTTCCAAGGCGAGCTTAAAGCTTGGGTCATGACGCAGGTCAGCCGCATCGTTGCCGTCTTCATATCCCGCTGCGATCATCAAGATCCGAAATCGGGCGATGTCATCCAGACTGTGCCGCGTCTTGTTCGGGTCGCGCTGGTCGGTAAGGCACGATGCCACAAGACCTGCCAGCCCGTGCTGGCGTTCAACCTCCCGCAAAAGCGTCAGGCCAGCATTCGAACTCATTTCCGCACCGTCAAAATTGAACAGAATTGGCTTGCCATTCACGGGTGACAAAACGGGCTTTGGGGAAATAGACTGCAGCATAGTGAGGGGGCGTTCCTTGAAACAGGGCTTTCTGACTGTGAAAACAGAAAAATAACCAGTTTCAAACGCTTACGCTACCCTCACAACACTCTCATGAATAATTCGGGCTAGGCCAATCATGCACTAACATGAAATCTGAACCGCTCAGGTGGGGCTGATCATGTGGTGGGAGGTATTTCCCTGCATTTCCATGGTCCCCATCGAGTTCCGCATATTGCTTGGTCGTCGGCTTGTCGCCAGAATCATTGTTTGTTTTTCGAGGTTTGCTAAGGTTAACCACGGGTTGATTCGGCGGTTGACGCCGATAATATCGGAGATCGGGGGCCTCTGGTGGCGCGAGAATTGCAGCTATTCTTGACATCTCACAGCTTGGAGGACTGTTACGGTCGTCTTGCCGATGAAGATATTGATATCGACGTTTTGCCGTCTCTGTCAGAAGACGATTTGAAGGAAATCGGGTTCAAATTGGGCGAGCGAAAGCGCCTGATGAAGGCAATCGCTGACATCGGAACGCCGAATGGCACGCCCGAAATGCCTGCCGAACGACGCAACCTGACGGTGGCTTTCTGCGATCTAGTGGGCTCAACCAACCTTGCTTCGGCGCTTGATCCGGAAGACCTGCGCAGTGTGATTACCCAATATCTCGATACCGCCGTCGCGACGATGCGGACCTTTGGTGGGTATTTGGCCTATACGCAGGGAGATGGGCTGATGGTTTACTTTGGGTATCCCCAGGCCAGCGAAGATGATGCACTTCAGGCGATCCGCGCAGGACTTGCAACGGTCCATGCGGTGCAATCACTTCGGTCCAAAGCTCTAGACGGGCTCAATGTGCGCATCGGCGTTGCGACGGGCCGAGTCGTTGTCGGAAATATGGTGGGAGATGCCACTGCGCACAAGGATTTCGTCGTCGGCGAGACGCCAAATCTTGCCGCTCGCCTTCAATCGCTAGCCAATCCGGGCGAGGTGCTGGTTGCCGATCAGACCCGCGAACTTTCCTCCGGTGCGTTCGAATTCGAGTCCCGGGGTGAGCAACAGATCAAGGGTTTCGATAAAGTGCGCGCTGTGTTCGCCGTGAAAGGTGAAGTAAACGCCAAAAGCCGTTTTGATGCCCGCGCTGCCGACGGGTTGCGCCCGATCATTGGACGCGAGGACGCGTTGAATACGCTGGAAATCATGTGGGCCGCTTGCGCACAAGGTAAGGGCGGTATCGCCCTGATAGAAGGGCCAGCGGGTATCGGGAAATCCCGGCTGATCCGCAGCCTGTTCAGCACCGCAAGGGCACCGTCGATTGAATGGCAATGCGCGCCGCATCTCCGCAACCGCGCACTGCACCCGATCACAGGAGAATTGGAGCGTGCCGCAGGCATCCTGCGAAGTGACGATGCCGAGGCCCGCCATGACAAGGCCAAAGCTATCGTATCTTCGGATGCTGGTCTTGATAAAGACGACATGGAGGCGCTGGCCAGCCTTGTGGGTTCCAGATCAGAGGATGCTGGCAAAACGGACGCGGTGGCACTTGCGCGGCGCAGTCGGGACATGGTCGTGCGCCGTGTATTCAGCACCACGCACTCAGGGCCGGCCATCGCAATCCTCGAAGACGCCCACTGGGCAGACCCCATGACGCTGGAATTGCTGGACACTCTCGCGGACCGTATTTATGCCGAGCCATTGCTGCTTCTGGTGACCTACAGGCCAGGTTACAAGCCATCGCCGAAAGTCCGGGATGCCGCGACCCACCTGACGCTTCACCCTTTATCGGAACAGCAAAGCAAGTATCTCATGGCCAATGTCACGGATGGAAAAGGCCTGCCTGAAGCACTTGCCAAGCGGGTTCTGGAAAAAGCCGATGGCGTGCCTCTCTATGTAGAGGAAATGACAAAGGCCGTTCTCGAAGTCTTTCCCGACCCTTTTGCGCTGCATTCGGATAAGCTCGACAAGATCGCGGTGCCTGCGACATTGCAGGACTCGCTGATGGCGCGTCTGGATCGCATGGGACCTGCCAAGGAAATCGCCCAGCTCGGGGCGCTGATCGGGAGGGAATTCACCCTGCCCATGGTTTCGGCAATCGCCCCTGACGGCGTGGACGTACAACGTGCGCTGATGCAGATCGAAGAGGCCGGCATCTTGCATCGTCATGGTCTGACGGGTCCTGATTTTTATGTGTTCAACCACGCGCTGGTGCAGGATACAGCCTACGAGTCCATGCTGCGCAGCCGCCGTCAGACATTGCACAAAGTCCTAGCACAACAAATGCTGGGCGAACATGAAAATTTTGGCACGCAGGAGCCTGAAACCATCGCGCGCCATTGCGAGTTGGGCGGGCTGACCGCGGAGGCGATCACATATTGGGCCCGTGCTGGGCATGAAGCTCTCGGCCGCGCGTCAAACCTGTCTGCGGTTGCCCACCTGAATTCCGCTTTGCGCTTGCTCGAAACGCAACCCGAGGGGTCAGACCGGGACGGCACTGAACTCGGTTTGCAAATGTCGCTGATGCCTGCCGCCATGTCGATTTACGGTTGGGGCGCGCCGGAGGTTGAGGCGGCAGCGTTCCGTGCGCGTGACCTCGCAGGGCAGTTGAACGATGGTCAGGCGCTATACGGCGCGACTTGGGGTGTCTGGACTATGCATTTTCTGCGAGGCGAGATGGGCGCGTGTTTGGAATCTTCGCATCAGTCAGAAGCCATGGCCGATGCAGTGGGGGCACCGATGCTGCTAACAACCGCGGATCACGCCGTGTCATACAGCCATTTGTGGAGGGGTGAATTCCAAGATGCTCTAAGCCGCGCTCGCCTTGGGCTGGCGCGTTATGATCCCAGCAGTGAGGCCGAGATCATCGAGAATTTCCAGCTGTCCAGCTCGCTTAACTTGCGCGTTATCGAGGCCACATCGCTTTGGGCGCTTGGCTTTGAAGATCAAAGCGCTAAAGCCCATGCCGAGATCATCCCTTACGCCGAAAGTCTAAACCACAAACCTTCGCTTGCGTATGGGCTTGGTGGGCTGGGCCACTCGCTGGCGTTTCAACATGAGTGGGATCAATTGGCCGAAGTTTCCGACCGGTGCTATCGCCTCTCTGAAGAGGAAGGGTACATCATGTGGAAACGCGTGGCTGATGTGCAAAAAGCGGTCGCAAAGGGGGCCCGTTCTGGTGATCCCGCAGCGTGTCTGGCATATGTCACCCAAGCGCGCGAAATGTTTCTGACCACTGGATCGCGGGTCACCGACCTTGTGTATTTTCAGATGATTGGTGATCTCATGATCCAGACTGGTCAGGCTCACGCGGCATTTGACTTAGCACAGGATGGGTTGAAGCAGGCGGAAACCAGAATGGAAAAAGCCGCGTTATCTGAACTTTATCGCATGCGCGGGCGCGCTAATCACGCGTTGGGTAAACCAGACGCCGCAAGAACAGATTTTTTGACGGCCCGCGCAGTGGCGCAGGCTCAGGGCGCAGTTCAGCTTGTAAAACGAGCGGATGCGGATGCCCGTTCATATTACGATTAGATGGCTACATAGAACGACTGACAAAAACTTAGATTTTGGAGTGCCCGCAGCGGCGCGGAAAGGGACGATAGTGAGCGAAAATATTGAATGGACCGAAGACCAGTGGAACCGTGTGCGCCAAGTCGTGCACGACGAAGCACTCAACGCCCGGGTGGCAGCGTCTTTCCTGCCACTCTATGGCCCTTTGCCGTCTGATACTGTGGCTGTGCCGATCAACCAGTTGCAGCCGATACCGGACGGCGCAACGAATGCCAGGCTTGAGGTCGATGATTACACCACGATGCGCCTGACGACGCTTTCAGTGAATGTATATCTGAAGAATTCACAGGTCGCCGATCCGGAATTGTCCAGCGCGATGATCATGTTCCGCCGGGCCGCTGATATCATCGCCCGACTGGAAGATGCTCTGATATTCAACGGTCAGGAAAACGTTGGAGCGGGTCCCAAAGGTGGCGCTGGCACGTCCCACCTGACTCCAGTCTACTCTATCAATGGCGGCCATGAGAATCCGGGATTGCTCGGCGCCGAGGGCGCAAAGACAGTGGATATTACCGGCGACTTCGAAACACCTGGGCAAGCGGTGTTCCACTCCATTGTCGACGCCATACAGTGCCTCGAAGGCCAGGGACATTATGGTCCGTTCGCCTGTGCCATGGGCGACGATCTGTTCCGTGATATTACCAGACCGATGCCTTCCAGCATGGTGCTGCCGCGCGACAGTATCCTGCCCTTCCTGAATGGTCCTCTGTGCCGCACCAGTGCCGTGCCAAGTAAAAGCGCGGTAGTGATCTCGCTACAGGGTGCTCCGGTGGAAATTGTTGTGCCAGGCGACATCTCCGTGCGGTACCTGCAGACAACTTCAGACGCCGAACATGTCTTTCGGGTGCAGCAGAAATTCGCCCTGCGCGTGAAAGAGGCGAAAGCAATCGCGACTTTCACCCTGTGACCGAGCACGCATTATGGCAGAGTTTTCACATCAGGGGTTGAACCTGTTTTGGGCCGATCCGCTCGTTCAATTGGGTCGTCGGGTTCAGGTGTTGGCGGGGCCCGCCTCGCCAGCGAATATGTTGCGCCTGCTGTGCCGCGTTGGGGATGGGCCGGAACAGGCGGTTCAGGCATGGCCCGTTGGCGTGGATCCAGAAAGCGGGATGCAGATATTTGCTGCCGATCTGCCTGAATGCAGCCCGACCGAAGTTATCAACTGGCGGCCTGTGTTACAGAATGGCATCAAGCGTGCCGACCCCGGCGTGCAACCGGTGACAGACTCCGCTGTTGCGGTAAAACCTGAGCCACGCAGCGCGCCGCGATTTGATATTGATGCCACCCATTTGGCCCGTGTCTCCATTCCGCTGGCCGATGCGCCGGTCGATGTCGGTGAGACGCCCGACGGGCTGCGGATACTCTATCCTCTGGCCCCGGGCGGGACGGTGAAAGGGGCGCATATCAACGGTGCTATCGACCAAGTTGGCGGTGATTGGATGCGCGTGCGCACCGATGGGATCGGCATCCCGGATGCGCGGATCGTAGTCACGACCTTGGACGGTGCAAAACTGATGGCTGAATACAGCGGCGTCGTAGACTTCGGACCCGATGGGCATTCTGCGCTGGTTGCTGGCAAGCCACCGGATCAGGTACCTATCCAACTCACCCCACGGTTCCTGACCTCGGACGCGAAATGGAGGTGGGTCAATCGATTGCAGTGTATCGGGATCGGGCACGTGACAATGTCATCCCTCCTTGTTGAATACGATCTTTACGCGTTAGGGCTGCAGACGCCCGGAAAGACAGGAGGCTGAGAATGGCCAAAAAAGTCATTATTCTGGGTGGCGGCGTTGGCGGTATGAGTGCCGCACACGAATTGATCGAACGCGGTTTCGAGGTCGAAGTCGTCGAGCGTCAGATGATTGCAGGCGGCAAGGCGCGATCGATCCCCGTAATGGAAGGCGAGGGTGACTACGGCTCAAAGGAAGCACACATAAAGGCTCTGCGAGACTGGCTTTCGATGGACGGGTACGCTGCGCGCCCCGATGCGCGCCGCGCATGGCTGCCGGGCGAGCATGGTTTTCGCTTTTTCCCTAATTTCTACAAGCACATCGTAAACACGATGGAACGCATTCCGTTCTATGACAAAGGTACTGTGGCCGACAATCTTGTCGATACGACCCGTGTCCTTGTCGCACTTTATGACAAGCCGGGCATCGTGTTACCCGAGCGCTTTCCGCGCGACCTGAAGGAGGCTGCTAACGTGCTGCAGACGTTCCTTTATGGAATTTCTCCGCGTGATGAGATCGCTTTTGAGGACATCGAACACTTCTCGGCCTGCATCTGGCGGATCATGACGACCTGCAAGGAACGGCGTTTTGACGAATACGAACGCATTGGCTGGTGGGAATTTATTGGCGCCGAGCACCGATCGGAAGCGTATCAGAAATTTCTTGCGATTGGGATCACCCGCTCTCTTGTCGCAGCCAAGGCCCGCACCGCCAGCACCAAGACGATCGGCGACATCTTTATGCAGCTGCTGTTCGGTATTGTGGCACCAGAACCGGCCTCCAATCGTCTTTTGAACGCGCCCACGAATGTTGCGTGGATTCAGCCATGGCTCGATTACATCCGGTCCAAAGGGGTCGTATACCACTTCGAAACCACAGTGACCGAACTTGAATGCCGTGATGGCCAGGTCACCGGTGTGATGGTCGAGGACCAGAACGGTACCGCCCGCCGGATAAGCGGCGATTACTACATCGGCGCATTGCCTATCGAACGCATGGCCACGCTCATCACCAAACCCATGATCGACGCTGATCCCGGTCTTGCTCTACTGACACCTCTGGCGCGCAATGTGCAGTGGATGAACGGCATACAATTCTATCTCAAACGCGATGTGAGACTAACAGATGGCCATGTGATATTTATTGACAGTTCTTGGGCGCTGACTGCGGTCTCGCAACACCAGTTCTGGTCAGATATCGACTTTGAAAACTGGGGAGACGGCAAATCCAAGGGTCTTTTGTCAGTCGATATTTCTCAATGGGACAAACCCGGTCTTAATGGCAAGGATGCGCGCGCCTGCACGCGCGAAGAGATCGCGATGGAGGTCTGGGCGCAGATGAAGCGTAGCCTTAATGTCGCGGGCGAAGAGCTGCTTTGCGACGAAGACCTGCACTATTGGTTCCTAGATCCTGACATCCAACAGGACCCTGCCAACCCCGGTACCATGACCGATGTTGAGCCTTTGCTGGTCAACCGCGTCAACACCTGGCGGTTGCGCCCGGATGCGGCAACACAAATTCCGAACTTCTGCTTAGCGTCAGACTATGTGCGCACCAATACTGATCTGGCCACGATGGAAGGCGCCAATGAAGCGGCGCGCCGGGCGGTGAACGCCATCATTGAACACAGCGGGTCTGACGCAATACCCTGCAAGATCTGGGATCTGCACGAACCTGACTTCCTCGAGCCCATGCGGGCCTATGACAAGGCGCGCTATCATGCAGGTCTGCCGTGGGATGACCGTTTGGCCGTCACCATGCAGGCCTCTCTCAAGATGGTGCAGACGGCGACGGGCACCGAATATGGCGGGCAAGGGCCACTTGCCGCCATCGGACCAATTGCTGGCGTGTGGTCGGAACCCACTGGTAGACCGCTGAATGACCCGGCTCTGTCCGATGCGCTGCGCATGATCGGGCCGCCCAAGGACATTGTCGCTGAAATGGCGAAATATCTCCCCGGCTTCGATCTCGAGATCCCGGGTACCAAAGAAGTATCGGGCCTTGCCACTGATCTTGCGGAACAAAGCAACCTGGTCGACGAGGCTCCGTGGCCGAATGAGCGGATCACGGCAGGCCCACATATTGCGCAGGGCCCGAGCGGACAGTTAGCCCATCCGATGGGTGGAATTTGGAACGACAATGGCCCCGACCTGCCTGCACGGCGCCTCTCCGTGCGCCAGATCGACTGAGCCGATGTCGGAGCGCACCACACAGCAGCGGTACATGCCGCAGGCCAACCGCGCGGCTTTTTTGGACACTCTCAGCGACTATGGAGGGACTGCACGCACCCGCCTTCTCGAGCAGATTCCGATGACAGAGCCGTTCGACCATCTCTATGGGCCCATGCGCGCATTCATCGAAAACTCCGGTAAAGGGCTGCGCCCGGCCCTGTTGCTGGCAACCTGCAAGGCCTTTGGCGGGTCCCCTGACGACGCGCTGCAATCGGCGGCCACACTGGAATTGCTGCATAACGCCTTCCTGATTCACGACGATATCGAGGACATCAGCGATTTTCGTCGTGGCCGCCCGTGTGAACACCACACCATCGGTGTGCCACTCGCCGTTAACCTAGGCGATGCGATGCAATCCCTGGCGCTGCGTTTATTGCGGCACAATATCGGCCCGCTCGACCCGCGTACGGCGGCGCAAGTGCTGGGCGAGTTCGACCATTTGCTTATGCAATCCATCGAAGGCCAAGCGTTGGAACTGGGCATGATCCGCGACAACGCCCTGAATGTCGGTCCCTCCGATTATCTTCGCATGACCCTCAAAAAGACCTGCTGGTATTCTTTCATTCATCCTTGCCGCATCGGTGCGTTGATTGCGCGCCCCGACGATGTTGCGTCCGGGCGGCTCAACCTTGATGATTTCAACGCCTTTGGCTTCTTTCTTGGCGCAGCATTCCAGATTCAGGACGATGTACTGAACGTGATCGGTTCGCAAAAAGCTTATGGCAAAGAAATCGGCGGCGATATCTTCGAAGGCAAACGCACGTTGATGCTGGCGCGTTTGGCGTCTTTGGCTGAGCCATTAGAACGCAGCACGCTAGAGCGTTTTCTGGCCCAGCCCCGCGCAGAGCGATCAGAAGATGAAGTGGGATGGATCATGGAGCGAATGCATGCCTATGATTGCATTCCTTATGCACAAAGTGCCGCGCGCGACCTGCTGGCCGAGGCGCAAAAAGCTTATGTGCCACTTTTTGCCGGCACCCTCCCCGAAGACAGTCGGTTCATCGCGGATCTGATGGACTACATGCTGTCGCGGGATCGCTGAGACGATTGGAGCGTCACGACTTGGGTCGCCCGACCTCCACTTCAATCAAAAAGCTCAAAGGCTCCGGTCCGCTCCCGATGACCCTCCCGGTGTAAATCCCGGGCTCGGTTTGCAGTGGCACCAGAATCTCCACGACAAACCGCGCGCTGGTGCCGGGTGCAATGGTTACTTGCCCGGGCCAAACCTCGATCTTGTTCGCGGGTATAATCGCACCGCTGCGGCTTCGCAGATCGCTTGGCGACAAGTCCAGTGTCAGCGCGCTACCGGCGCTGTCTGCCGAAACTTCCAGCGTTATGGATCCACTCTGCCCGGGTGCCAGTGTCTGGCGGCAGCGATAGGGCCCGTCCAACGCATATTGCGGCCTCATTTCAGCCGACAGAACGTCCCGGGCTATGTCGCCAATCCCGGACTCATTCTCGCCCATTACGATGACAGCGTCCGGTGGTTCGGCCTTTGCGACCTCTTGCACCGACTCCAACCAAGGCTTGCGTTCAAAATACGGCATTGCCCCTCCCTTGCGTTTCAGACAGGGCCACTGTGGTCCGCCGCTCCCCTATCCGTCAACTATGATCCTCGATTGTGCGACGCGCTGTGAACAAAGCGGACATCGCCACACTTTAACCTAGCGTAACTGAATGTTTGCACTCTATGCAAACTGCGCGCCATCTTATCGACGATAGGCCGCCGCCACTTAATTGTTGAACGCGTCTCTGATTTGATCGAAATGTCCAGAACGGCGGTTTTAGTTTGGATCATTCATTGGGCTGGCTTCGCTTTTCGTGTGCGCACCCGTTAGTGCCTACATTTTCCAAGTTCGCTGCTCTGGTAAAAGTCTTTGACTACGTCCGAAAACCACCATTCATATGGCATGACCGACAGGTAACTCTGCCCGCGCCTGAGACGTCCGATATTAACGCCGCGAGCGGCCGGTTTGGGTTCGGGCAATTTGACCAAGTTATATGACCGCTCTTGGGAAAACGCGCTGCAGTGCCGCAACTTATTTCGCGATTTGGTGAACGTTCGACCGCGAAGCTCGCTACACCCGCATCAGGCGGCTTAGTCCGCTGTGTGTGAATTCGCCTCGCTCCTGATTTCACCGATGCAGCGAACGGCAGGTTTGACGGGCCGCATCGCAGCATACAACATGGTTTGCGAGCGGCAGCTTTGGGCCGTCCGTGAAAACGGCCCACGCCTTTAGATTTCGATTGCTTCGGCGATAGCCAGCGCATCTTCAAGTT
>NZ_JAIMIA010000128.1 GCF_019966495.1 Tateyamaria pelophila
AAGGCCTATATCAAATGGGAATGCCAGGATGCGTGATCATGCCAAATCCGAATTTCCAGACGTGGGGTTGCTCAATCATGCGCAGGCGCCGATGCATATATGGTGACCGAGGATCCGAACTCTGGCGAAGTCAGCGCGCCGAGCTTCCTGGTGAGGCTTGGCAATGTGCCCGAATTTGATGAATTTTAGGGGTCCAGACCAACCCAAGCTCGAAACGGCAAAAACCCGCTATAACACCGCACTACGTCTGTGGTCCGAAGCGCAGCTTTTTGCTAGGGGTGCGGAAGACCATTTTGCCGCTTCCGGGTCACGGATGTCACCACTACGGATTGCTGTCAGCGCAGGCTGCGCCGCCCCCTGATGAAACCGTGTTGATTGGCCCTGTTGCCAGAGCTGAAACGTGCGGCGCGCGAGCAGTAGCACCAGCAGATCCTGCTGGTGGTTTTCTCCCCCAAACTACACGCGGTAGGTGCAGGCCAAGCCGTGCAGCCTGACCATATCAGCGTCGTGGATGCCCAATTCCTCCAGATGTCTGACCAAAGACTGAAGATAATCGAAATTTGAGCCAAGCCCGCCTTCGGCTGCGGCGATTATCCGCGCCGCTTCCTTTTCATCCAGATTTGGCATGTAGCGGCAGTTTGTCTGGTCCATGACGAACGTTAATGCGTCCACTGGCCCTTGTGGCGTCATAACTTCGAGAAAAACCGGGCAATAGGAGCCCGCGAACATTTCGCGTCGCCACATGAATTTGGTTTCCTGATCAACCAACTCTGCCGCAACCCTGAAAACTACGCCGTCGCATTGCCCGCCCTGATCAAGCGCTGCCATGAGCCCCGGCCGCGCGTGACTACCGCGCCCCCCTTCCAGCCGCATGCAGAAACTGCGACGCCAGCCGGGCAGAAACCCGCGCCGGTATTCTTCGACGTAAACCGCCGGATCCCAGATCAGCGAACCATATGCGAACACCCAAAGGTCTTGTGTCCATCGGCCCGACAGGACTGCCTGCCGATTGGCTTCTCTCGCGTCATGATCCATGCGCCAACCCGGCGGCCACCCCTCCACCTTGGCTTGCTCATCCAGTTCCGCAAAGCGCTCCTGCCCGAAGCGCATCTCTGACGCATCTGGTGGAGTGATTGCCGCGCGTAGCGTTGGCGTATGGTGAAAGACACGTTCAGGAAAAGGCATGGCGCAATCTTGTCGGTTTTCGTTCCCGGTGACCAGAGAAGATTGGCGGGCCGAATGCACTTGCTTCAACGATCTGACTACCCCTGAAACAAACTCTCAAACCAAACATTCGGGCGGAAATGAAATTTTGGCTTGGACAGCGGGCAAGCCAGAATGAGCAGCCAGGAGTGTTCTTTCGCAGCTGCTCGTCACGTTACAAATCGGCGAGTTGCCAGAGGCGTGCATGCATCGAAAGCGCGTTTCGCCCGCCTATACCGACCGACCAACTGCAAAAACCGCTACGGGTTTGGAAAACCCATCAAGCTCCACCTGACCGATTGGATCGCAGGGTTGGCTTGCGCTGACAGCAGAATGTGTCGCTTCGTCGATCAGGATCGGGCGGGACACTCGTTTTGTGTGACCCTCAAGCCGCGAGGCAAGGTTCACCTTGTCCCCGATACAGGTATAGGTCGCCCGGTCTTTTGTCCCGGCATACCCGGCAACGACTTCGCCTGTCGCAATGCCTATCCCAAGACGAATTTCCGGTTTCTCAGCGGCAGCCTGCTCAAGATTGAACAGCTCAATGATCGCCAGCATGTCCTGCGCCGCTGCCACGGCACTCGCGGCCGAATTCTCCAAGGGTTGCGGCGCTCCGAACAACACCATCAGCCCGTCGCCGATCATCAGCGTGACGATCCCATTGTGGTGGTCGATCGCTTCGAACATCAACGTATAATAGATATTGAGCATTTCGATCGTGTCTTCGGGCGACTGACGTTCGGAAATGGTGGTGAAACCGCGGATGTCGCAAAAGAGGATGGTGGCATGGACACGCCGCCCACCCAGTTTGAAACCGGACTCCTGCAGATCCTGCACGACCTCGCTGGTTGCAAATCGTTTCAGCAGGGTTTTCTGCTCATCGCGCAGACGCTTTTTTTCCAGACTGGAGGACAGGCGGGCCCTGAGCAGAACGGGATTGACCGGTTTGGGCAGGTAGTCCTCGGCCCCCAGATCAATGCAGCGCACGATGTTGTTCACACCTTCGACGGAAGAGGTGACAATGATGGGAATATCCTTCAAGGCGGGCTCAAGCTTGATTGCTTCGAGCACCTCAAACCCGTCCATCACCGGCATTTCGATATCCAGCAGCATCAGGTCAAAGACGCGCGCCCGCAGCATGTCCATCGCTTCATGACCATTTTCGGCGACCGTTGCAGTGTACCCCAATAACTCAACGCTGCGGGAGAGCAGCAGCCGGTTCACCCGGTTGTCATCAACGATCAACAGATGCGCGGCCGCCTCACTCATTCTGCATGCTTTTCAATGCGGCGCTCGCACGGACAAACTCCAAATCCACGCGCTCCAGAAGCGCCAGAACATCCGGTGTCGCTTGCGCAGTCCCGGTCAGTTCCAGTTCGCGCGCCGGGGCCGCCAACGCATGTGCGCCAAACACATTTGCATTGGACTTGAGGGAATGGGCCGCTCGGCGAAACCCGTCGTTGTCTTCGGTCTCCAACGCAATGCGCAGCTCGGCGATCATGCCGGGGGCTTCGTCCAGAAAGGTGGTGACGAGTTCCACGACAAATTCCGCGCCGGCGGCATCCTTGAGGTCATCATAGACGGCGGGGTCGATCGGGCTTTGTGTCATAGGCTCTTCTTTCTGCGGACCGGCACCTTTTTGAGCGCTTCGATCAGTATTGGCACCCGGATGGGCTTGGCGATGTAGTCGTCCATACCGGCCTCAAGGCACATTTCGCGGTCCCCTTGCATGGCGTTGGCTGTCATCGCGATGATACGTGGCCGCGCCTCGGCGGCCTTGCCCTTGGTGATCCGCCGCGAGGCTTCAAGCCCGTCCATTTCCGGCATCTGGACGTCCATCAAGACCACATCATAGGTCTGGCGCGCAACGCTTTCCAGCGCTTCCAGACCGTTGCTCGCCAGATCGGCGCGATATCCCATCTGCTCCAGCAGACGCAGCGCCAGTTTCTGGTTCACCAGATTGTCCTCGGCCAGCAGGATGCGCAGAGGATGGGTTTTGGCCATGTCCGGATCGGCTTGTGCGGGGGCCGGGGATGCCGCAGAGACCTTTTTCGGCTCCGTTGGGGCAAAGACCGACACCAACGTGTCGAATAATTGGGATTGCCGCAGAGGTTTGGCCAGATAGGCCGTGAAAAGGCCGCCATCGGCGGTCGCTTCGCGCTGTCCCAGCGAACTGAACAGGATCAGCGGCAGCCTTGGGTCGACCTTGCGGATTTCGCCTGCCAAGGCGCGGCCGTCCATCTCGGGCATATGCATATCCAGGATCGCCAAATCGAACCGGGCATCCTCCTTCAGCCATTCCAAGGCTTGCAACGGGGAGCCGGTGTCGCGGGTCTGTGTGCCCCATTTGGCGGTTTGCAGAGCAAGAATCTTGCGATTGGTCGCGTTGTCATCAACCACAAGGATCCGTTTACCGCGCAATTCCCCTTGTTCGCCGACCAGATCGCGGACCTGCGGTTGCGGCAGGTCGGCCTGCTGCGTGCGAATGGAAAAGCTGAAGGTGGAGCCCATCCCGAGGCCCTGACTGACGGCTGTCATCGTGCCCCCCATCAATTCAGTCAGCCGTTTCGAGATCGCCAGTCCCAACCCCGTCCCGCCGTATTTCCGGGTGGTCGAACTGTCCGCCTGGCTAAAGGATTGGAACAGGCGGCTCATGCCCTCCGGCGATAATCCGATCCCCGTGTCGCGGACGGAAAACGCCAGTTCCAGCGCACCATCCGGCGTAGGCGCAGCAGAGATGGAAAGCACGACCTCACCCTCCTCGGTAAATTTCACCGCGTTCGACAGCAGGTTCAGTAATATCTGCCGCAACCGGGTCAGATCCGTGCTGATCGCGGCAGGAACGCTGTCATCATAGACATAGGCAAGGTCCAATTGCTTGTCCGCTGCGCGGCTGCTGACCAGGTCAAGCGCAGATTCGATGCATTCGCGCAGATCAAGCGGCTGGTTTTCGATATCCATTTGGCCCGCTTCGATCTTGGAGAAGTCGAGGATTTCGTTGATGATCCCCAAAAGCGCATCACCACTGGTGCGGATGGTTTCGGCATAGTCGCGCTGCTCGGGGTTCAGGGCCGTGTCGATCAACAGCCCGCTCATCCCGATGACCGCGTTCATCGGCGTGCGGATCTCGTGGCTCATGGTGGCCAGAAAGGCGCTCTTTGCCTCGTTGGCCTTTTCGGCGGCGGCACGGGCATCCTGGGCCTCCTGGAACAGGCGCGCATTCTCGATGGCGATCACCGCCTGATCGCAAAACGTCTGTGCCACAGAGATTTCTTCGTCCGTGAAGGCCTTTTGCTGAAAACGGAAGATGTTCAGCGTCCCCGCACAGTCGTCGCCGTGGAGGAGCGGCAGCATGATCGTGGACTTGATGCCCGCACGCTCCCGAATGGTCACGTCAATCGGCGAGAGGTCCGCCGTATCCCAATCCGGCGTGTGCAGGACCTTGCGAGAGACGACGGCTTTGGACGGCAGATTGTGGTCGGGGTCGATCGGCACGCTGATCTGTGCCGGGTTTTGGACCAGACCATCCCTTTTGGCCACCGCGACCTGCGACAGCGTATCGCCTTGCTTGATCAGCGCCACGGCCATATCGCAGTCAATGAGTTCGCTAGCGGATTTCACAATCTCTTGGAATACCGGTGTCGTGTCATTGGGCGACCCGCTGATCACGCGCAGGATGTTTGCACTGGCGGTCTGGCGCGCGAGGGCCTCCTCGGTGTCGTTGAACAGCCGCACATTTTCGATGGCGATGACGGCTTGATCGCAAAAGGATTTGGCCAGATCGATTTCGTCCTGCGAGAATGCTTTTTTGGAGGTACGGGCATAGGCCAACACACCAAGGCACTTGTCCCCCCTCATCAACGGCAAGATCAGAGAAGAGCGCACGCCGTAGTTTTCATAAGTTTGTTGTTCGAAATCGGGCAGATCCGCCGCATCCCAATCAGGTATGTGCAAGACGCTTTTGCTTCGCAGGACGCGTGCCGGGAAATTGCTGTCCGGGTCGATGGGAAATCGCGGATCGCCCTTCAGTTCCACAATACCATCGGTCATTGCACGCGCGACGACTTTGAACTCGGTGTCCGTTGCGATCATTGCCCCGACCATTTCGGCGTCAACCAGACGAACACCTGCAAGTGCGATCTTTTCGAACACCGGTGTCACATCGGTTGGGGATTCACTGATCACGCGCAACACATCTGCGCTGGCCGTCTGACGCGCCAGCGCGGTCTGCGTTTCATTGAACAGGCGATAGTTTTCGATGGCAATGACGGCTTGATCACAGAAGGACTGCCCAAGGTCGATCTCTTCCTTTGAAAACGCGCGGGCCGTGTTCCGCGAAAAGGCCAGAACGCCCAGACACTCCTGCCCCCGCATCAAGGGCAGCAAAAGCAATGCCTTGATGTCGAACTTGTCAAAGACACGGCGATCATGCTCTGGCAGTTCCGCCGCGGATCCGTCCGGGATATGTATCATGGACTTCGTGACCATGCAGCGGGATGGCAAATTGTGCTCCGGATCAACGGCAAGGGGCGCGTTGTCCAGTTCCTCGAGCGCCCCGTCCAGCGTAGCACCTGCCGCAGGATAGAAGGTCTCGCCTTCACGGATCATGACGGTGGTGAAATGGCAGTCCAGCATCGGGACGGCAGCCTCGACAATGGCGTGGAACACAGGGGCCACATCCGTTTGCGACAGGCTGATCACCCGCAGGATGTCGGCGCTGGCCGTCTGGCGCACCAGGGCGGTTTGCGTTTCGTTGAACAGGCGCGCGTTCTCGATGGCGATCATCGCCTGATCACAGAAGGTACGGGCCATCGCAATCTCGTCCGCGCTGAAGGCGTGGGGCCTGTCCCGGACGAATACGATAAGCCCCAGACATTCCGCCCCGCGCAGCAGCGGCAACGCCAGTGTGGCACGCGATCCGATTTCCTTCAGATCTCTTCTGTCCTTCTCCGGAAGGTACTCTTGTGCCCAATCCGGGCTGTGGCTCATTTCCCTGGAGACAATGACCCGTGACGGCAGGTTGTCATCGGGATCAACCGGGTGCCTGCCCGTGTTCACAACTTTGCCAAGCCCGTCCTTGTCGGCAACCGCGGCATTCCACAGCTCCTTGCCATCGGTCTCGATCACCACAGCCTTGTCACAGGACACAAGATCAATCGCCGCCTGTACGATCTCTTCAAACACCGGCGTCACATCGTTCGGGGACTGGCTGATGACGCGCAAGACGTTCGCACTGGCGGTCTGCCGGGCCAGAGACATCTGGGTTTCGTTGAACAGCCGCGCGTTCTCAATGGCGATCACGGCCTGATCTCCAAAGGATTGAGACAACGCTATCTCATCACTCGAATAGGCCTTTCTCACGCGGCGCGCAAAGACAAGCAGACCAAAGAGCTTGCCCTTGCTCAAAAGCGGCACGTAAAGCGCAGAATTTACGCCATAAACCTCGTGGATTCTGCGCTCATGAGGGGGCAGGTCAATTTCGGTCCAGTCAGGCAGATGCAGGATCTCTTGACTGCGGATCGCGCGCGACGGAAAGTTCTGGGCCGGGTCGACAGGGATGTCCTGCGGGCCCAGATCCTCCAGCGGGCCGGACTGCTGTGCGCCAGCCGCTGGTGAATAGGTGTCCCCATCGCTGGTCATCACAAAAGCCAGATCACTCGAGAGAAGTGAGATGGCCGCGACGCAAATTGCCTCGAAGACGGGCCGTACATCCGTCTGCGCACCGCTGATGACCCGTAGGATGTCCGCACTCGCGGTCTGTCGAACCAGGGCAGACTGCGTTTCGTTAAAGAGCCGCACGTTCTGGATCGCAATGGCAGCCTGATCGGTAAAGGCTTCAAGCTGGTCGAAATGACCCTTGTCCGGGACAGTATCCTCCGCCCAGGCGACGATAAGCACACCCCACGTCTGCCCCTTTGTCATCACGGGCAAGCCAACCATGTGCTTGTAACCATGGATGCGCGCGGTTTCGGAATCGTAGTATTTCTCAGGATCTTGCGCGTCATCGAGATGGTAAAGCCCGCCAAGCGCAAACGCGTTCACCGAGATCGAGTGCTTGTGGGGCCGCATCGGGTAATCTTTGAGGTACTCTTCCATGAATTCCGGCGCGAACCCGCTGCACGACCGGTAGTGGACCATGCCATCTTTATAGCGCCACAACATGCAGAACCGCGCATCGCAGACCTCGATGGCGCTGCTTGTGATCCGGTCGAGAACGGGTTGCAGATTGTCTGGCGATTGCGAAATCACCCGCAAAACGTCCGCGCTTGCGGTCTGGCGCGCGAGCGCCTTCTGGGTTTCGTTGAACAGGCGCGCGTTCTGGATCGCGATCACCGCCTGATCGGCAAAGCCCTGCATGATCCGCAGTTCCTTGTCAGAGAAATCCTTGGCCGAGCGTGCGACACCGACCACACCGATGCCCTTGCCTTCCCAGACCATCGGCGCGAAGGCGACCGAATGGTAGCTTGCGATGCGTGCCATTTTTTTCAGGACGGGCGGTATATTCGGGTTGTTGGCACAATCGGCGTAGTTGACCACACGTTTCGTGCGGATCGCTTCACCGGCGGGCGTGATCTCCCACGGTGCAGGGAATGTTTCCAGCAGCTCCTTTTCGTATTTGCCCAGATAGGCCGCGACCTGCAACTGGCCTTGTTCATCGATCAACAGCACATCCAGCTCTTCGCCACCAAAAAGATGCTGACAGCTTTCGAGGATTTTCTCGAATACCGGCTGCACGTCCTCGACGGACTGACTGATCACGCTCAGGATTTCGCTGGACGCCCTTTGTTGCTCCAGCGCTTCGGTCACCTCGGCTGTGCGTTGTTGCACCTCGTCAAACAGTTGCGCATTGCCGATGGCGATCACCGCCTGCGACGCGAAAGTCTCGAACAGGGCGATCTGCTTGGCGCTGAACGCGTGGGTGTCGCCATGTGCCAGCGTGATTGTCCCGATCGTCTCGCCGTTCTTGACCAGCGGAACACCCAAGGCGCTGTTGTAATCCCCGGACCTGGCGTGATCGGCCCATTCATAGTCGGGATCGCGGGTCAGATCAGCGACATAGACCGTTTTCCCCAGGGACGCCACGCGCCCTGTCACCGTGTTCTGACCAGGCGACACTGGGTTGTCGCGCAGTATCTTCTCGATCTCGGGCGGCGCATTGCGGACCGCCACCACATCAAACAGCCCTGTTTCCGGGTTGCGCAATGAGACATAGCACCCCTTGGGACTGCCCAACCGCAGCGCCACGGAAAGGATCGCATCCAGCACCGGCAGCACCTCGTTGGGAGAGCGCGAAATCACGGCCAACACGTCTGATGTGGCGGTCTGGTACTCCAGCGCCTCTTCGACTTCTGCGGTGCGCTGCTGCACCTCATCAAAGAGCCGGGCGTTGTTGATGGCAATCACAGCTTGCGCGGCAAAGGTTTCGACCAGTTTGATCTGTTTGGCGTCAAAGGCATAAGGGTTGCGATGCGCCAGGCTGATGACGCCGACAGTGACGCCATCCCGGATCAGCGGCACGCCCACAGTCGATTGAAAATTGCCCCGGTGCGCGGCTTCTTTCCATTCGTAACTGTCGTCATTCTCGGTGTCCGAGATATACACGGTCTTGCCCAGCAAAGCGGTGCGCCCGGTACATGTGCCGGTGCCCGGCTTGATCGGATTGGCTTGCAGGTAGTCGAAAAAATCACGATCCACGTTCAGCGATGTCACCATCTGGTAGTGGCCGCTCTCCGGCTCCAGCATTGCGACATAGGCATATTGCGGGTGACAGATACGGGCCGCAACCGCGAGGATGGCGTCAAGCACCGGCATCAACTCATCGGGAGAGCGTGAAATCACGTCAAGCACTTCGGACGTGGCCGTCTGGTACTCCAGCGCCTCGGTGACTTCTGCGGTACGTTGCTGCACCTCTTCAAACAGGCGCGCGTTGTTGATGGCAATCACCGCCTGATCCGCAAAGCTTTCGACCAGCTCAATCTGGCGCCGGGTGAACGGCTTGGCCTCGGGGCGCGCAAGGTCCAGAACGCCGATCACCTCGCCTTCACGAACCAGCGGCACCGCAATGATTGACCTCCAACCGCCCAAGAGCGGCGATTTCGGGTTCTTGAACTCGGGATCGGCGTCGATATCAGGAATATGTATGGTCGCACGCTCCAACACCGATCTGCCCGCAACATTTTGACGTGTAATCTTGTGCGGGTTATCGATGTGGAACTGAATGAATTCTGGCCCGCACCCGGTATTGGCACCAACGTGCAATTCGTCGCCCACTTTGTTGAACAGAATACAGATTGACGCCTCGCACAGCTTGGCAGCCGCTTCGATCAGCGCTTGCAACACCGTGGGCAAATCGAAGGCAGACTGGCTGATCACCTTCAGAACATCCGCGGTGGCCGTCTGCTGTGCAAGCGCCTCTTCTGTTTCATTGATCAGACGCGCATTTTCGATGGCGATGCTGGCCTGATCCGCAAAGGTCCTGGCGAGGTCAATATCCACGGCCCGCGGAGCCTGGCCCTCAAGCCAGCCCATGACGATCGCCCCCCAGAGGTTATCGCCCTGCATCACCGGCACGCCGACCATCTTGCGATAGCCAAAGTCGCGGGCCGCTACATGGTCGGCATAGCTTTCGTCATGGGCATCATCGAGCGTGACCAGATCCCGGGTATCGATGACCTGTTTGGCGACGGTACCGTCTTTGGGAGCCGCAGGCCAATCGGCGCGATACTGGTCTATGAACGCGTCTGTGAAACCATAGCTCGCACAGTAATGCTGCAATGTGCCGTCATAGCGCCAGACCATACAGAACCGGCTGCCACACAGATTGGTCGCAGAACGCGCAATCATGTCAAAGACAGGCTGGATATCGGTCGTGGTGCTGCTGATGACCCTGAGCACTTCGGAGGTGGCTTTTTGCTGTTCCAGCGCCTCCTGGGTTTCGGCAAACAGCGTTGCGTTCGCGATCGCAATTCCAGCCTGTCCCGCAAAGGTCTCGACCATATTCACATCTGCCGCCGTTGGTTTGTGGCCATCCGGGAATGCCAGACTCAAGACGCCCCAAACCTTCCTGCCAACATAAACCGGGATGCCCAGCATGTAGCGAAACCCTTTTTCACGGGCAATTGCGTGATCGGGATAATCAGGGCTTTGGGCATCCTCCAGATGTTCGGTGTTCCCGCTCGAAATGACCTTGGCGCTCATGCTACCAATTTTCGGAGGAGCGGGCGGGCTGGCGGCTCTGAACTGCTCCGCTTCCTCATGCGTAAACCCAGAATGGGACATGAAATGGATCAACGTCCGGTCAAGATGCCACAGGATGCTGTATTTTGTGCCACAAAGCTCTGCCGCCTTCTGGTTCACCAAATCAAAAACCGGTTGCAGGTCCGTGCCGGAAGCATTGATCACCCGCAGAATGTCCGAGGTCGCGGTCTGGCGGGCAAGTGCTTCTTGCGTCTCGACGAACTGCCGTGTGTTTTCGATGGCAATCACCGCATGCGCGGCAAAGGATTCCACCAGCGCAATCTCATCCGCCGAAAATGGATCTGGTTCCTTGCGGCTGAGCGTGATGTTGCCAAAGGCCACACCGTTCTTGACCAACGGCACGTGCAGATGCGTGCGCACCCCTTCCACATCCACCAGCGCGACCCGCCCGGGATGGCCGGCGCGGTACAGGTCGGTGTCTTTTATATCGTCAATCTGATAGGAGCGCGCTTCTCTGACGGCGATGCACATGCCCAAAGGCTCGCTGAGGTCAAATTCAAAGCCCAGCGGGAACGATCCGTGATCATCGCCTTTGGTATCCATCATCACCAGATGCGTTCCGGCGGCGTTGACCAGTTGCAGCCCGCTGCCCTGTGCACGGCACAACCGCTCTGCCCGGTCCAGAATGGCGCGAAAGACAGGGGTTTCGTCATCACGGCTCTGGCTGATGACCGCCAGGATTTCCTTGATTGCGGCCTCGCGCTCCAGACGGGCCTGTACCTCGCGACGTTGGTGCGCGTTCTCGATGGCGATGACGGCTTGGGTCGCAAATGTTTCGATCAGGCTGATCTCTGCCTGACTGAACAGTCTGACCACCCGATGGCTTACGGCAATGAACCCGATAACCTCGCCGTCCCAGAGCATCGGAACGACCAGATGGGTACGGATGTTTTCGGTCTCCACCATATGAACGGCGATGGTCTCCCCGTTTTTGTACAGGTCGGTTTCCGCATAGTCCTTGATGTGGACAGTTTTCCCGGTTTGCAATGTTTCGGTCACCGACAGGAGTTGATCCAGCGGCCACGTCGTCCCGGTTGGAAACGCATTCCGATGCTGACCCCATTGTGCGGTCAGTTGCATATGCGTGCGCGTGCCATCGACAAGAACAAGCGCGGCCTGATCGGCATGACAAACGGTCGCGGCCTTTTCCACGATGGCGTCGAACACGGGCTGGGTATCATTCTTGGCCGTGTTGATGACTTGAAGGATTTCTGCTGCCGCCGCAGCCTGTGCCCGCTGGCCTGCCAGCTCCACCTCAAGCGCACGGACGCGGTCTTCCGGTCCCTGTCCGGTTTGAGGAATGTCGGAAACCATACCGCGCCCCTTGCGATCGTTGAAATGCAACTGATAAATCGAAGCCGAAAACCTATCCGAAAATGCTATTTGCTTTCACCGACATTCCCCAAGTGGCCTGCCATCTGACGCGAAGATCGCCTGATCAGGCCTGCGGATCAAGTATCTTTTACCT
>NZ_JAIMIA010000129.1 GCF_019966495.1 Tateyamaria pelophila
AGACGATGTCATCAAGCAGTACCTGGAATTACATTCCGACAAATGATGCCTCCGGCGTCAGCCGGTGGTCCTTCACTTTTTTTACAGCTCCAAATGTACGCCACGGTGCACGATCGGTGCACAGGTGGTGCACCGATCATGCACAGCCCCGCCGCGCGCTTGACCCGCCACAAACGCAACAGTTTTGTTAACCTTGCTGAGTCGCGTTTACGCTTCTGTAACCCGCAGTCGCTCGCGACACTGCACTCAACCGGCGGGATGCCCGGCCCGCACCAATGCCTCGGATGCGGCCGCCAGTGCCTTGCGATCCGCAATGTCCGCGACCCGCAGCGGTGCGCTATACGTCACCTCGACGCGGCCATGACGCGGCAAGGCCAGCATCGTCAAGAGGTGGCTCCCAAAGCTCATATCGCCCCACCAGCCATAGATCCGGGTGTCCTCACCCTCTGGTGCGCGATAAACCACGGAAACAGGCTGAACCGACAGGTGTTCTTTTAAACCGGACGCAAAAAAGGCCGCAAAGAGCGTGGACTTGAACGGCAGGACCCGCAATCCGTCCGTGCTGGTGCCTTCGGGAAAGAACAGCAGTCTTTGCCCGGCCAGAAGCCTTTCCTCGAAAAGTGCGGTCTGTTCCCTGGCGGCCTTCGGATCGCGCGCAATGAACAGCGTCCCCGTGACCCGCGCCAGAAAGCCGATGCCGGGCCAGCCGGAGACTTCGGATTTCGACACGAAATAGACCCGGTCTGACGCGTTCAGCGCAAAGATGTCCAACCAGCTGGAGTGATTGGCCACAATCGCCCCCTGCCCTTGCATGGGTCGGCCAGAACGGTGGAACGCAATCCCCAGCCAGAACAGCGCCAGCCGACACACCGTCCGGGTGATCCACGGCGTCCACGGGCGGGCCAGGCCAAATACCGGCCGTTCGATCAACCGCAACGGCAATAGCAGCGCCAATCCAATCGCGATCGTGAGCAGAAGTGCGCTGCCGCGCCACGCAATGCGAAACACGGCCGAAGGGCCAAATGTCGGCGGCTCCGGCGGCGGCGCGCCGTCCCACGTCACGCTCATTGCGCCGACCCGTATATGCGTTTTTGCCGTTCCGACATCATGCGCGTATCCATGATCAAGCAGACATCCGTCGTGTTGAAGGCATGATCGACATACGCCCCCGCACCGACTACGCCCCCCAGCCTCAGATAGGCTTTGATCAGGGCCGGCACCTGCACCATGGCGGCGCGGCGGTCGATCTTGTCCTCGGGCATCAGGTCCATGCTGTGGGCATTTGGGGCCAAGGCGCGCACGCGCAGCGCTTCGGGGGCAAGGTGCCGGTGGTGCAGGAGCGACAATGGCTGGGCCAGTGCCTGTGGATCCGTGCCGTAAAAGGATGCGACGCCGAACATGATATCAATGTGATGCTGCGCCACATAGTCCGCGAGCCCGGCCCACAGATGCAACATTGCCGTGCCACCGCGATAATCCGCGTGCAGACAGGAGCGGCCAAGTTCCAACAAGGTCCGGCCGGTGGCGCGCAGCGGCGTCAGATCGTATTCGCTCTCCGAATAAAACTGACCCGCCGCGCGCGCCTGCTCTGTCCGCAACATGCGATAGACGCCGACGGCTTTTCCAACGGCATCGTCGTACAGGATCAAATGATCAAAATAGGGGTCGAACCGATCTTGTTCGAGGCGGGCCTGATGATCAACCAGTACGCCGCCCCCCCCCAGTTCGCGCACAAAAACATCATAACGCAACTCTTGAGCCCGGCGCAGGTCATCCTGCGTTTCCGCCAGCGCGACACGGAATTCTGGAGCGGGCTGATCGATCATGACGGCTTCCGCTCGCTTCGGCTCCGACAAGGCAGTTGGCAAGCTGCAATCTCAGATTGCATTGCGTTAAGGTTTCGGAAACTATGGTGTGGCATCAAAAACGGGAATCAAAGCAACCCGGCAGCCGTCGATAACAACCTTGCCCTCTTCACGAAAGTTGACCGTGATCTTGGCGCCGATATTGCTTTGAACTTGTCCAGTGCCCCATTCCGCATGGTCGGGATGGCGCACCAACATGCCGGGAGCCAGAATGGCGTTGAAACTTTCCATGACCAACCTCCTTGGTGGATCCACCGATGGGACAAAGTGACGTAAACCTAGCGGCCCTGATCGGGAGCCGCATTTGTCATGATTTGATATCTCCGATTGGCGCGATCAACAATGGTCTGGAACTGCTTGAGATGTCTGGCGGACGCGACGGGCCGGAAATTGAACTGATTTCTGAAAGTGTCGGCAACGCGAGTGGACGGATCCGCTTTTTCCGGATCGCCTATGGGGCCGCCAGTGATCAACCCATGGGGCGCTCGGACGTGGTGTCGGTCCTCAAGGACAATATGAGCGGAGGGCGCCTTGATGTTGCGTACGGGCCGCTGGATCCGCAACCGCGTTGGGCCATCCGTCTGGTTTTTCTGGCGGTGCAATGCATGGAAACCGCCCTGCCCTATGGCGGACGGATCGAGATCAATTGCGACAACGGCGCATGGGCGCTGACCGGCTATGCCCCCAAGATCATTTTTGAGCCTCAGTTGTGGGATCTGCTGAACGGTGGACCGGCTGACAATCTCGCCCCGGCCCATGTTCAGTTCGCGCTGTTGCCGCGCGTCGCAGAAGACGCGGGCCGAAAAATCGACGTCGCGTTCACCGAAAACGAATTCGTACGCATCCGCTTTTAAGCGCGGATGGTGCCGTTTCCCCGGACCAGATATTTGAAGCTGGTGAGTTGAGCCGCGCCAACCGGGCCGCGCGCGTGCATCTTGCCGGTGGCAATCCCGATCTCCGCGCCCATGCCGAATTCGCCTCCATCCGCAAACTGGGTCGATACGTTATGCATCAGGATTGCGCTGTCGAGCTCGGTCAGGAAGCGTGTGGCGGCTGCGTCATCTTCGGTCAGAATGCAGTCCGTATGGTTTGAGCCATATGTGCGTATATGCGCCATGGCGGCATCCAGATGAGGCACGATGCGGGCCGCGATCTCCATGTCCAGATATTCCTTGCCCCAGTCGTCTTCCGTGGCGCGCAACACGCCGTCAATGGATTGCAGACCCACATCCGCATGGACATGTACGCCCTTGTCCATCAAGGCTGAGACAACGGCTTTGCCGACCGTGTCTGCCACATCCTTATGGATCAAAAGGCATTCCGCCGCGCCACAGATTCCGGTGCGCCGGGTCTTGGCGTTCAGGACCACGTTGAGCGCCTTTTCTGCGTCCACAGTCTTGTCGATATAGATGTGTACGATGCCCTCAAGGTGGGCAAAGACAGGGACCCGCGCTTCACGTTGCACCAAACCGACGAGGCCCTTGCCGCCACGGGGCACGATCACGTCGATCGTGCCCGTCATGGTCAGCATCTCGCTGACAGCGGCACGATCACGGGTGGGCACCAGCTGGATTGCATCTTCGGGTAAGCCTGCATCCCGCAGTCCCTGCTGTAGGGCGGCGTGGATTGCTCCGGAGGAATGAAAGCTTTCGGATCCGCCGCGCAGAATGACCGCGTTGCCTGCCTTGAGGCACAAGGCGCCGGCATCGGCGGTCACGTTGGGTCGGCTTTCGTAAATCACGCCCACAACGCCCAATGGCGTCCGCACCCGTTGAATATGCAGCTCGGTCGGTTGCGTCCAGTCGGCCAGCACTTCTCCGACAGGATCCGCCTGTTCGGCCACGGCGCGCAAGCCGTCAACGATACCCTGAATGCGGTCCTCGTCCAGTCGCAGACGATCCATCATGGCATCCGAGAGACCCTTGTCGCGCCCATATTCCATATCCTTTGCATTGGCGGCAATAATCGCGGCCCGGCTGGACCAGACATTGTCAGCCGCGCTGATCAGGGCGGTCTGTTTGCGCTCCGCGCTTGCAAAAGCCAGAGTGGCCGCCGCCGCCTTGGCGCGCGCGCCAATATCGGCCATCAAGCTGGGAATGTCAGCGAAGTCTTTCATTTGGTGCGTCCTGTGCTGGCGGTACATCAGAGATTCTATGCCTCCGGCGGGGATATTTACAGCCGAAAGAAGGGTTAAAGTGCCATATCATCGCGATGGATCAATGCGGCCCGGCCCGGGTAGCCGAGCAATCCTTCGATGTCGGCGCTGTGATGGCCTTTGATCTTTTGTGCTTCTTCAGCGGTATACCGGCTCAGACCAAGCCCCAGCTGGTGCCCGTCAGGGCCCGCAATCGACACCGGGTCTCCACGTCCAAATGCGCCGCTCACAACATGAACTCCCGCTGGCAATAGGCTGTTTCCGTTGAGCAATGCTCGCATTGCTCCGTCGTCCAGTGTGATCGTGCCACGCGGTTTCATCGCAGCGATCCAACGTTTGCGCGCGGCTTGCGGGTCCAGCGTGGCCGTAAACCACGTGGCGTTCGACCCATTTTCGAGCGCGGTGAGCGGACGCAAGGCCGCCCCATGACAGATTGCCATGGCACAACCGGCGGCTGTCGCGGTTTTGGCGGCCATAAGCTTGGTCTTCATGCCGCCTTTGCTCAGGCCGGACCCCGCATCGCCAGCCTGCGCCTCGATCTGCGGCGTTATTTTGTCGATGACCGCGTAGCGGGTCGCGGTGGGATCATCATTGGGATTTGCGGAATAGAACCCATCCACATCCGACAGCAGGACGAGCATGTCCGCCCCGATAGTGGCCGCAATTTGTGCCGCCAGACGGTCATTGTCGCCGAACCGGATTTCATCCGTGGCAACCGTGTCGTTCTCATTGACGATCGGCAGCGCGCCAAGCGTGATCAACTGCTCAAGCGTGGCGCGGGAATTGAGGTAGCGGCGTCGGTCGCGGCTGTCCTCCAAGGTCATCAGGACCTGCGCCGTGGTGATCCCATGCGGTGCCATCACCTCTTCGTAAGCGCGGGCCAGACGGATCTGACCGACCGCGGCGGCGGCTTGGGATTGTTCCAGCGCAAGATCCGTTGCAGGCAGGTTCAGTGCGCCACGGCCCAAGGCAATCGAGCCTGAGGAGACCAGTGCTACCTGCACGCCCGCGGATTTGAGCCATGCCACGTCAAGCGCCAGCCCTTCCAGCCAGTCCGATCGCAGCGCGCCTGTCGACCGGTCGACCAGCAGAGCCGATCCGATCTTGATCACCAACCGCCTGGCGGAGGTCAGGGGTGCCACTGTTCGGCCTCTTCTGCGGGTTTGTGGCGCAGCCGGTCGTCGTCAATCTGATTGCGCAGGCTGCGCAACACTTCGGTGAGGCCGTCGCGCGCAACTCCGGACATCATCATGACTGGGCCGCCGGAGGCTTTTTCCAATTCTTTCCGAGCTGTTACACGCTCATCCTCATCCAGCGCGTCGATCTTGTTCAGGACCGTGACCCGAGGTTTGTCAGCAAGCGCGCCACCATAGGCTTCAAGCTCACCGATGATGGTGGCGTAGTCCTCCGCAATCTGTTGCGATGTCCCGTCGATCAGGTGCAGCAACACGGCACAACGTTCGACATGGCCGAGAAACAGATCGCCCAGCCCCCGTCCTTCGGAGGCGCCCTCGATCAGGCCGGGAATGTCGGCGACCACGAATTCGGTGTTATCGACGCCAACAACACCCAGATTGGGGTGCAGCGTGGTGAACGGATAATCCGCAATTTTGGGGCGGGCATTCGAGGTTGCCGCCAAAAAGGTCGATTTGCCCGCATTTGGCAGGCCCAGAAGGCCGACGTCCGCGATCAGCTTGAGGCGGAGCCACAGCGTGCGTTCCACACCTTCCTGGCCGGGGTTAGAGCGACGGGGCGCCTGATTGGTGGCAGATTTGAAATGCAGGTTGCCCCAGCCGCCATTGCCGCCACGGGCCAGTTCGACGCGTTGGCCCACTTCGGTCATATCAGCGACGACTGTTTCCTGATCTTCGTCCAGGATCTCGGTACCGACGGGGACGCGCAGCACGATGTCGTCACCGTCTTTGCCGGTGCGCTGACGTCCCATGCCCGGAATGCCGTTCTTGGCGAAAAAGTGCTGTTGGTAGCGAAAATCAATGAGTGTGTTGAGCCCGTCCACAGCTTCGGCCCAGACGGAGCCTCCCGTGCCGCCGTCCCCGCCATCGGGGCCGCCATACTCGATGTATTTTTCGCGCCGGAACGAGATGCAGCCACCGCCGCCTGCGCCGGACCGAATGTAGACTTTGGCGAGATCAAGAAACTTCATTTGGGCGTCCTACTGCATATTCAGAGGGAGGTGAACGGGTTTTCGAATTCCATGGTCTTGTGTTTGGGGGCCTTGTGTTTCGGGGCCGCTGGGTGGGGGCTCTGCCCCCGGCGCGATGCGCCTCCCCCGGGATTTTCCCGAACAGAGAAGCAAGGGCAGTGGGCTAGAGGTTTCTGCTATATGTCCATGTGGGGACGGGTGTGTCGCGGGCCACGCAAAAGGCTTCGGCATCTCCGAGATATTCGAAGCCGCAATGAGTCAGGACACGGGCTGACGCCGGGTTGTCCTGAAAGACAGAGCCGAACATGGTTGCATTACCCATCGGGTTGGCCTCGACCAGGGCCTGTACTGCATCTGAAGCAAGGCCGGTGTTCCAATAGGGCGGAGCCACCCAATAGGCGACTTCCGATTGGTTCCGATCCATCCGTTCGAGCCCGATGACGCCCATCACTTCGCCGCCGCCGGTTTTCAGCCCGTCGATGATCCAGACATCTGAGTCGCGGTCATCTTGCATCGCACGGGTGACAAAGGCCTCGATCATACCGGGCGGCAGCGGGTGCGGGATTGACGTGGTCATCGTCGCCACACGCTTGTCGGCTGCATAGAGCTCGATCAAGCCCATGTCTGATTTTCGTATGGGCCGCAGCACGAAACGATCCGTTTCGATCGTGGGTTGGCCTGAAATCGTCTTCATCTCCATCGTCATGTTCCTCCTCCGAACAAAACAAACAGAACCGATGCGACCGTCAGGGCCGCAAGGCTGTACATCAGATAGGGTTCCGCAGGCGTTCCTGCGAGGGTGCGGGCGATCCGGTCACCGGCGAGTGTCCAAAGCGGGTGCAGAACGACCTGAGTCGCCAGCAGAATGACGGCGATGGTCGCCGTGGCGGTCAACGGATCGGTGCCCGGTGTGACAAATCCGGTGAAGCCCGCGACGATCATCGCCCAGGCCTTGGGATTGAGCGGGTGCACGATCAGCCCAGCTGCAAAGCCCGGCGCGCTGGAGGCTGGGTCTGTAGGGCCAAGGCGCAAGTTGGCCACCTTCCAGGCCAGCCAGATGATATAGGCCGCAGACGCGTATTTGAGCGCCTCAAATATCCAGGGCGCAGCGGACGCCAACTCCATCAACCCAAAGCCGACCGGCCAGATCACCAGCTGTTTGCCAAGGGCCACGCCGGCCACGAAGGGCAAGGCCGCCCGGAAACCGTAGCGCGCGCCGGTAGACAGAAGCGCCATGTTGGCAGGGCCCGGCGTTCCGACCTGACTGGCCGCGAACACGGCAAAACTGGCGATGGCGACAGTCACGGCGTGCGCCTTTCGAAAAAGAGAAAAGGGACCGGCGTATCCGCCGATCCCCCGAATTTTCATGAAATCCGTTTAACGGCTTACTCGGCAGCTTCCGCTTTCGGCAGAACCGAAATGAACGTGCGTTGCTTGAGACCCTTGTGGAAGGTCACAGCACCGTCGACGGTTGCAAAGATCGTGTGATCCTTGCCCATGCCGACGCCTTCGGCAGGCCAGAACTTGGTGCCGCGCTGACGGACGATGATGTTGCCGGGAATGACGGCTTCGCCGCCATATTTCTTGACGCCAAGGCGGCGACCTGCGGAGTCGCGTCCGTTACGGGATGAACCGCCTGCTTTTTTATGTGCCATGCGTGTCTCTCCTTAGCCTTTTGTCTTTTCTTGGGCCTGTTCGATCCAGCCTTCACGCTCGATCCGGCCTTTGAAAGACAGTTTCTCGTTCATGTCGGCAACATCTTCTTCGGTCCATGCTGCGACTTGTGCGAATGATGTCACGCCAGCGGCGTGCAGTTTTTTCTCAAGCGCCGGGCCAACACCGGACAACTCTTTCAGGTCGTCCGCACCTGCGGGCGCAACGTCGGCGTCCTGGGGTGCTGGCGCCTCTGCCTTGGGAGTGTCTGCCTTCGGCGCTGCTGCTTTCTTGGCAGGCTTGCCTTTGGGCACTGTTACGGCAAAGTCGAAACCCGCGCCGTTTTCAGCTGCCATGATCCCGGATGCCGCGGCACCAGACGTCAGGATATCGGTCACACGCACCAGCGTCAGTTGCTGCCGATGGCCTTTGGTCCGCTTGGAGCTGTGCTTACGGCGGCGTTTGACGAAGTTGATCGTCTTGGGGCCTTTGAACTGTTCGATGACTTCGGCTTGGACACCTGCATCCTCAACGATCGGCGATCCGACCACGGGGCTGTCGCCGCCGATCATCAGCACTTCGTTGAATTGGACTTTGTCACCTGCATTTGCGGCCAGTTTTTCAACACGGAGCGTATCGCCGGATTGAACTTTATACTGTTTGCCGCCGGTTTTGAGAACCGCGAACATATGTCGTTCCTTTATCTGCCGCGTTCTGTGGCCCCGGATTTCCGGCGTTTTTGGCACCCTTTTTCGGGGGCCGCCTCGAACAGCGCGCCCCTTTCGGGGACGTCATTTAAACAAAACAAGCCAGCACGTGCTGGCCGGAGATGCGGGCTTATGTGCCTATCGCACCTTCAAGTCAAGCCACAAAGCTAACTAGAGTTCATCGGCGGGCATCAACAGACCGACGGCCTGTCCCAGAGCAAAAGACAGCGTAGTATAACTGTCGCCGAAAGCTTCGAAAATCGCGTCATCCACGGCGGCCCCGACTTCGGTGCGCCAGAAGTCGGAATAGATATCGATATCCTCATCGCTCAAAGCGGACAGGGTCAGCGCATAATAGCCCAACAGCCATGTTTCGGTTTCGGCTGCGATACCGTCCCGCAAGTCTTCGGCGTCGGGCGCGGGCATCGGGGATCTGGTGGATTGTGCGAAACCGTCAAAAAAAGCGTTTTGGGCTGAAACACCTGCATCCGTGTTCCGTTCGACCAGATTGCGCAATGCGATGAAATCCCTGACCTGAGCGCCCGATTGTGCGCCTGCGGCCTTGGCCATAACGGCGACGTCGTTGTCCAGCATCGCCTCGCGGGCCTGCACCTCAAGCAAGACGATGCGTTGGCCCACGTCACTGTCGAAGAAAACAAGTGCCGTGCGGGCGAGGTCCGGATCAAGGGTTTCGGCCACGCCAATGCGTAACGCCCGTTCCAACCGGGTCGGATCGTAAAGCTTGCGCACCGTTTCCGCCCAGACCGAGCCACCCTGCCCGCCCAGAAAATCCGCATCCAGGGTTTTGCCCGTCGCCTCGCCTTCCACGCTGAACGCGCGGATCAATTCAGGCATTCCCATCGCGTCGATCAACCGATCGATATCCGGTTCTGCCACGGCTGTCGTTGCGCAGACCCACAGGCCCAGGGCAGGCGCGAGCAGACGCATCACAATTCCTGGCTGGGTTGCAGTGCACTCATGGCGCGGGCCAACGCTTCGAACCGGTTCGCCATGACCTCGAACTGGACCGCGTTCATCAGGTCATAGACCTGGCGCATTTTTGGATGCTCCAACGCTTCGGTATAGGCCAGCATCTCTTCATCGGAGAACGCCTGATAGGTGTAGGCGGCGCCCTTTATCGCGTTCTGCTCAAGATCGGCGCGCAATTCATCCTCGTCCGCGCTTAGACGTTCGCGCAAGTCCGGCTCTTCCATCTGCAGGTCGATGACCCCTGCCCCGGCTGCGGCCATCAGAAAACGCACTTGGACTTCACGGATCGCACGCAAGCCCGTTCCAGCACTGTCCGACGCTTCGGTCATCCGCTCCAGATAGGTCAGGCGTTCGCTGTCCAAACGCTCAAGCCCGGCGACGATGGCCGCGCCGCTTTCGGATTTGAGCGCATCATCCTCACTCATGTGGGACGCGTTTTCCGCCACAACCAGGCGCTGCCCCAGATCGGTCGCGTAAAAGTCAGCCGCATGCGTCAGCAGGTCGTCCGTCAGGGTTTCCGCAAGGATATCCAGCGCCATTTCGTGCATGACTTGGGTCGCAAACACGCCACGCGTCAGCCGTGTCCATTCTGACCCGAAGTCGTCCGCTTCGAGACCGAGCATGTTGGGCGCGGCTTCAGCGGACAATGCTATGCTTTCCAGTGCAACATCAAAACCGGTCACTTCCAGGAAAGTCTCAAGCTTGGCCCGATCGGCCGCGGCGGCAATCGCCGGGAGCAGCAGGCAAAAGAGCAAAGTGACAATGGCAGAACGTATCGCGCGCATGGTGACCCTTTCAAATTGTAGAGGCGGTATACAGCGAAAGTGAACGTATGTGAATCCGCGCGAACGTCCACCAAAATTCCTGTGAGCGGCAAATACAGCGAAATGTGCCTTGCTCTTGGATGCGCTAGACACTAAACGGCCCGAACCAGACCCCCGCGGAGAGGTGCCGGAGTGGTCGAACGGGGCGGTCTCGAAAACCGTTGTGGGTGCAAGCCCACCCAGGGTTCGAATCCCTGTCTCTCCGCCACTCTTTCTTTTAAGTAATTGAAATTCCTTTATAATTGAAAAAGTCAACAAGGCTACAGACACTCCTAGCCGCCATTGTTGATGTGCTTGTTTTTACCGGCATTCTTTCTCTAAAGCTGCTTGCGGAACGTGGCGCAAACCATTCGTTGTGGATTTTATAGCGACGCAGGCCAAGGTCAGCGGTTGTTGGTTTGGTGTTGTCGTCGCCAATGCATATCATTCTTTGAGCGGACAGTAGTGAATCCCGCAGAGAATGACAGTTCAGAGCCCGAAGTACCCTGCCGCTAAAGTGCGGATTGAGTTTTGTGGTTCTCTTTGCTTTGGATGACTGCTCTGGCGACATTGGCCGCACCGCAGCGGTGAGCGTGCCGCATACGCAAAACAATGCTGCGTCAGCGAAGGCAAAAAATCCTAGATCTGTTTTGTCCGCACCTTTCCAGTTCGTGCACTGCGCAGCGAGCGGCGCGGTTTCCCGAACTAGCCACTCGTGACCAGCGCGGCAAAGGCATAGTCAGAGCCCCGTTTGACCGATGCTGCATTGTGTACGAATGACTGGTATCACGAATGAGGCAAAAACCTTGAACAACAGTTTGGGTTTTGAACGGGGTTTGTGACAGCACCAAACCCGCATTCCCCAAGTAGATCTCTGATTTCGCTGTCTTGAACGTGATATTTTCTATATATATCATGGCGTTGGTTGCTGCGGAGGATGTGTTTCATGGATCACCCAGAGGGTGCGGGCTTGCAGCGGGCAGATCGTGTGGATTTTGACCCTCGCGTGCGGCTGGAATTCCGGGGCGCTCAGCTCAGTTCGGATGGCGGCCTTCTGGTGATGCGCGAGCTTGATGACGCGCTCGGTCTGTCCAATCTGGCGTCTGCTGCCCTGTGCGATAATCGCCGTGGCAAAAACACGATCCACCGGCTCGACGGGCTGTTTCGGCAATCGGTCTACGGCCGGTTGGCAGGATACGAGGACGTCAATGACGCCGACCGTCTCGCGCTCGATCCCGTGATGCGCCAGGTTGTCGGTGGCCGTGCCGTCGATGCGCAGGCCGCATCCACGTCGCAGATGGGCCGGTTCGAGACCGAGGGACTGGCGACCGCAGAGAACCGGGCGGCTCTGTCTGATCTGAACGGCCAATGGATTGACCGGTTTCATGACCGCAACGGGCTGAAGTATATTGTGCTGGACATGGACAGCTCGGTCAG